>JAJYVM010000151.1 GCA_021792015.1 Bacillota bacterium
GGGTCGAGCGCCAAGACCATCATGGAGTCAGTCTGCTGGCCGTTGAACTGGGGCGTCTTCTCGGTACCCATCACCAGGACGGTAATGGGGTCGTTTGCCTGCCGCGGGGCAACGGACGCCGTCCCAGGCTGGCGCACCATGAGGGCGAGGCCCTGCCCCAGCACCTCGGCGACCGTCTGGCGGGCGGCGTTCCAGCGCCAAACGGCCACCGGGCCGCCGATGATCAGCGCGGCCACGGCGAGCACGGTGGCAAGGCGCCCCCAGCGAACGTGGCGCTGGACCGGGCGTCGGGATGCGCGGCTGGGAGGCGGGGTGCTCACGCCTTCGACCGTATCACCCGCCGCCCGCCGGTGTCGAGGCGGAGTGAAGGCGCGGGCAACCCTGCCGTCTCGGCTGCCCGACGCGCCGGTCATCCAGCGCAACGGCCGGCGTCACCACCTGGCGCAGCCCTCCCCCGTTGCCCGCATCCGCCGCCCCGATTCACGGCCCCGATCCACGACCGCCTCCACCACCCCGACTCACCGCGCCAGTCCGCTCCGATCCGCTGCTCCGATCCGCTGCTCCGATCCGCTGCTCCGATCCGCTGCCCCGATCCGCTGCCCCGATCCGCTGCCCCGATCCACTGCCCCGATCCACTGCCCCGATGCGCTGCCCGCTTCCGCTGCCCCGGTCCGCCGTCGCGCGATCCGCCAGCCTGGCTGACGGGTTCTGTGACCACCGGCCCGCGCCATAGCCATGCGAGGACGGGGTGGTGCGGGCGGACGAGCATCTGGCGCGTCTGATCACCGGCCGCATGGCGGCGCAGGGGCTGTCGCTGCGGGCACTCGCCCGCCAAGCCGGCGTCAGCCACTCCTCCATCTCCCGCTTGCTTCGCGGTCGCGCACGCCCGACGGCGGATCTGCTGCGGGCCGTGGCGGCGCCCCTGGGCCTGCCCGCCGACGAACTGCTGGGCGCGGCCGCCCTCGCTCCCGCCGGCGCCGGGGACGTCCTCTCGGCGCTGCGCGGGCTGGGCGTCGACCCAGCCCCGCCGGAGCTCATCGGGCACGTTCAGGCGGAGCTCGCCCGTCTCCGCGAGTATGCGGCCACGGCCGAGGCCAGGGCCGCGGTTCGCCGCGACCTGGACCGCCGCCTGGCCGCGCTGGGCGCCCGCGGTCCCGTCGCCGAGCGCCTGCGCGGGCTGGCCCGCCTCTACCTCAGCGACGCGCCGGCCCCGGCCCGCACCGCCGCCGGCAGCGCCGTACTCTACTTCCTGCAGGCGGTCGACGCCATCGACGACTTCATGTGGCCCATCGGCTACCTGGATGACGCGGTGGCCGTCGCACTCGCGGAGGCGGAGGTACAGCGGCTCCTCCCCGGCTGAGCGGGCACCCCCATGCCGACGTCATCACGACGACGACGCCACCGCCGCCCCGAGCCGATGCCGAGGCCCAGGCGCGTCGCCCCGGACCGGGGCCGGACCCGAGGCGCGTGCCCATCGCCAACGGCTGCGCGGACGCCGCGTGGGCGACGCCCGCCGCCGCCTCGCAGGCAGGGGACCACCCCGCGGCGAACGGGACGCCCGAGGGAGGTCTCGCCCCCGTGTCCGCCGCATCCAACCCGCCCAACCCGCCCGTCCCACCCACGCGCCGCGAGGTCGTCATCGACACGATGCATGGCGAGCGGATCGAGGACCCCTACCGCTGGCTGGAGGATAGCGACAGCCCCGAGGTCGCCGCCTGGACGCACGCGCAGAACGCGGCCACGCACGCCGCCCTCGACGCCCTGCCCGAGCGGGCCGCCATCGCCGCGCGCCTGCGCGAGCTGGCCGACTGCGGCTCCGTGTCCTCGCCGCGCTGCGTCGCCGGCCACCTCTTCTACCAGCGCCGCGACCCCGGCCAGGACCAGCCCGTCCTCTACATGGACGGCCGCCCGATCCTCGACCCCAACACGGCCAGCGCCGCCGCCACCGTGTCCCTGGACTGGTGGTGGCCCAGCCGCGACGCCCGCCTGCTGGCCTTCGGCTACTCCGACCACGGCGACGAGTGGAGCACCCTGCACGTGCTGGATGTGGCCACGGGCCAGCGCCTGGTCGAGGCCATCCCCCGCACGCGCTACGCCAGCGTGCTCTGGGATGCGGACAACAGCGGCTTCCACTACACGCGCTACCCCAGCCCGGGGCAGGTGCCGGCCGGCGAGGAGTTCTACGGCCGCAAGGTGTACCACCACCGCCTGGGCACGCCGCACACGCTGGACACGCTCGTGTTCGGCGACGGCCTGCCGCTGCACGACATGGTCTCCGTGCATGGCTCCGACGACGGCCGCCACCTGATCTACACCGTCAACCACGGCTGGTCCAGCAACGACGTCTACCTGGACGGCAAGCCCCTGTTCGTCGGCCGCGACGCCCTGTACGACGTGCAGATGGCGGGCGGGCAGATGTACGTGATGACGAACGAGGCCGCCCCGCGCTGGAAGATCGCCGACGTGCTGCCGGAGGGCGAGGACGTACTCCAGGAGTTCGCCATCGCCGGCGACTACCTTGTCACGAGCTACCTCCACGACGCCGCCGCGCGCCTGACGGTGCACCGGCGCGCGGATGGCGCGCTGCTGCACGAGGTGGCCCTTCCCGACGAGCTGGGCACCGTCGGCACGCTGACCGCCGACCCCGCCCGCCCGGAGGCGTACTTCACGTACTCCTCGTTCACGCGGCCGCCGATGCTGCTGCGCCTTGATCCGGCCACGGGCGCCACGGAGACGGTCTTCGCCGTGCAGGCGCCGACCCGGCCCGTGTCCGTGGTGCGCGAGTTCTACCAAAGCAGGGACGGGAGCCGGATCCCGATGTTCATCGTGCGGCCCGCCGCGGTCGCGGCGGGCCCTCAACCCACCGTCCTGACGGGATATGGCGGCTTCAACATCGCCCGCACCCCGTCCTGGGACCCGGCCGTGCACGCCTGGGGCGGCACCTTCGCCCTCGCCTGCCTGCGCGGCGGCTCCGAGTACGGGGAGACCTGGCACCGCGCCGGGATGCGCGAGAACAAGCAGAACGTGTTCGACGACTTCATCGCCGCCGGCGAGCACCTCTGCCGGGCCGGGTACACCACGCCCCGCCTCCTCGGCATCGAGGGGCGCAGCAACGGCGGGCTGCTGGTCGGCGCCGCCCTCACGCAGCGTCCGGACCTGTTCGGCGCCGTGGTCTGCGGGGTGCCGCTCCTCGATATGCTGCGCTTCGACCGCTACCTGATCGCCGCCCTCTGGAACTCGGAGTACGGCGCGCCCGGCGATCCGGCGGCGTACCGCTGGCTGGCCGCCTACTCGCCCTACCAGCACGTGCGCGACGGTGTCAGCTACCCCGCCGTCCTCTTCTTCACGGCCGCCTCCGACACACGCGTGCACCCCATGCACGCGCGCAAAACGGCGGCCCGCCTGCAGGCGGCCAGCGCCTCCGGCCGCCCCGTCCTGCTGCGGGTGGAGTTCGAGGCCGGCCACGGCGTCGGCAAGCCGGTCCACAAGGTCATCGAGGAGCAGGCGGACGTGTGGGGCTTTCTCGCGTGGCAGCTGCACGCGTAGGCAGCGACATCGGCGGGACCTTCACCGACTTCGTGCGGATCTCGCCCACGGGCGAGATCCGCGTCGGCAAGCGGCTGACCACGCCGGACGATCCCGCGCGGGCCGTGCGCGAGGGTGTCCATGAGCTGGGTGGCCCGGTCCGCGAGCTGGTCCACGGCACGACCCTCATCACCAACGCGCTCATCACGCGGTCCGGCGCCAGGACGGCCCTTCTTACCACGGCCGGCTTCCGCGACACCCTGGTCATCGGCCGTGAGCAGCGCTACGACATCTACGACCTCTTCATCCGCTTCCCGGAGCCGCTGGTGCCGACCGAGCTGCGGCTGGAGGTGGACGAGCGGATCGACCGGGACGGGAACGTCGTGCGGCCGCTTGACCCCGCGCAAGTCGAGGCCGCCCTCGCCGGCCTCGACGTCGAGGCGGTCGCCATCTGCTTCCTGCACGCCTACCGGAACCCCCTTCACGAGAAGCTGGCCGCGGAGGTCGCAAGGCGCATGGGCCTGCGGTGCTGCGCCAGCCATGAGGTGCTGCCCGAAATCCGCGAGTTCGACCGCACCAGCACGACGGTGGCCAACGCCTACGTGCTGCCCCTGGCCGAGGGCTACATCGGCCGCATGGAGTCCGCCGGCCTGGCGGACCGGCTCTTCCTCATGACCAGCTCGGGCGGACTGGCGACGCCCGCGACGGCGCGCGCGCTGCCAATCCGCCTGCTCGAGTCCGGTCCGGCGGCGGGGGCCCTGGCGGCGGCCGCCGTGGCCCGGGAATTGGGCCTTACATCCGTGCTCGCCTTCGACATGGGCGGCACCACGGCCAAGGCCTGCCTCATCGAGGACGGCGGTCCCGCCGTCGCCGCCGGCATGGAGGTGGCGCGGGTCCACCGCTTCAAGGCCGGCAGCGGGCTTCCCGTCGGCGGCCCCACCGTCGACATGATCGAGATCGGCGCGGGCGGCGGGAGCATCGCCCGGCTGGACGGGCTCGGCCCGCTGCGGGTCGGCCCCGAGTCGGCGGGCGCGACGCCCGGGCCCGCCTGTTACGGACGCGGCGGTAAGGATCCCACCGTCACCGACGCGGACCTTTTGCTGGGGCATCTCGACCCCGGGTACTTCCTGGGCGGCGAGATGCCGCTGGATCGGGTGGCAGCCGAGGCGGCCGTCGGTCGCCTCGGCTGCCACCCCACCGACATCGTGCGGGTCGTGCGCGAGCAGATGGCGGCGGCCGCGCGCACCCACGCCGTCGAGCGCGGCAAGGACCTCCGCCGGTGCACGCTGATCGCCTTCGGCGGCGCCGGGCCGGTCCACGCCGTGGCCGTCGCCCGGATCCTGGGCATGCCCGAGGTCATCGTCCCGCCCCTGCCGGGCGTGGCCTCCGCCTTCGGGCTGCTGGCGGCGCCGGCCGCCTTCGAGTACGCGCACTCGCTGCCCGCGCTGCTGGATGGGTGCGACTGGGCTGCCGTAGGCAGCCTTCTGGAGGACATGGAGGCGCGCGGGCGGCAGATGGTGGGGCAGGACGACGTGACGGTCAAGCGCCGTGCGGACTTACGTCTCCTCGGCCAGGTCCATGAGCTCGAGGTCGACGTGCCGCCGGGGCGCGCTGGGCGAGCCATGGGCGAGGCGCTGCGCAAGACGTACGCGGCCGCGTACGTGCGGCGTTTCGGGCTGATGCCGGAGGGCAACCCCATCCAGGTCCTGAACTGGCGTGTGCGCGTCGAGGGGCCCAAGCCGCAGATGCCGCTACCCGCCGTGCCGAACGGCATCCCACGGCCAAAGGGCATGCGCGAGGTCCATGGCTGGGGCGCGACCCCGGTCTTTGAACGGAACACGCTGCCAGCGGGTTTCACCCTGGCGGGCCCGGTCATTATAGAGGAGCGTGAGTCCACGACGCTGGTTGGGCCGGGGGATAGGGTGGCCGTGCGAACGCACGGGCACCTCCAGATTGGGCTCGGAGGACCTCGCCCGTGACCGACGTCGACCTGCGCGTCATGTGGGACCGGCTCGTGCACATCACCGAGGAGTGCTGGCTCACCATCTGGCGCACGGCGTTCTCGACCATCATCGGCGAGGCGCAGGACTTCGGATGCGAGCTGCTGGATCCGGACGGAGGCTCGCTCGCCCACTCCCCCCGCTCGATGCCGGTGTTCAACCTCAGCCTGCCGCGGGCCGTGGCGGCGCTGGTGGCGCGCTTCCCGCGCGAGAGCCTGCGCGAGGGCGACGTGCTCGTGACCAACGACCCCTGGGTCTGCGCCGGGCACCTCTTCGACATCGCGGTCGTGACGCCGGTCTTCCGCCGGGGCCGGCTTGCCGGCCTGGTGGGCAGCATCGCCCACTGCTCGGACATCGGCGGCAGCAAGGACCCCGCCGGCGTGCGCGAGGTGTACGAGGAGGGGCTGCAGATCCCCCCGATGCGCCTTTACCGGGCGGGCGAGCGCAGCCGCGACCTGCTGGAGCTGATCGCGGCAAACGTGCGCCGGCCGGAGACGGTCATCGGCGACATCCAGGCCCAGGTGGCGGCCAACGTCGTGGGCGCCCGCCGCCTGCTGGAGTTCATGGACGAGTGCGGGCTGGAGGATCTCGGCCCGCTGGCGGCGGAGATCCAGTCCCGCTCGGAGGCGGCCATGCGCGCCGCCATCGCGGCCGTTCCGGACGGCGCCTACCGCGGCGAGGCCTGGTGCGACGGGGTGGATTGGCCGCTGCGGCTGCCGGTGGAGGTGCGGGTGGCCGGGGATGCCCTCACGGTGGACTTCGCGGGCGCGCCGCCCCAGGAGCCGCGCGGCGGCGTGAACTGCACCTACTCGTACACCGCCGCCCACGCGGCCTACGCCCTGAAGTGCGTGCTGGGTCCGGACCTGCCGGCCAACCATGGCGCCTACCGGCCGATCGAAGTGCTGGCCCCGGCGGGCAGCATCCTGGCCTGCGAGCGCCCGGCGTCCGTCGGCGTGCGCACGCGCGTGGGCTGGTATATCGCCACCGCCATCTTCGGGGCGCTGGCGGCGGCGCTGCCGGAACGGGTCAAGGCCCACACGGCCTCGCCCCTGTCGGTGACCGCGTACGGTGAGGGCTTCAACGACCACATGCTGCTCGGCGGCGGCAACGGCGCCTGGCGGGGCGGCGAGGGGCAGAGCGCGCTGCTCTTCCCGACCAGCGCCGCCAACGTGGCCGTGGAGATGTTCGAGGCGCGCACGCCGGTGCTGGTGGAGAGGAAGCGCCTGCTGCCGGCCTCGGGCGGCGCGGGGCGGTGGCGGGGCGGCCAGGGCCAGGAGGTCGTACTGAGAAAGCTCCACGACGACGACGCGCCAGTGCTCATCGCGGCCCATGTGGAGGGTGCGCGCGTGGATGTTCCGGGCCTCTTCGGCGGCGCGCCCGGCGCGCGAGCCGGGGGCTGGGTGGAGCGCGCGGGCGCCGGCCGCGCGCCCCTTCCTCAGGGAGGCACCGTGGTGCTGCGCGCCAGCGACGAGCGCGTGGTCCTCCAGGTGGGCGGCGGCAGCGGCTACGGCACCTGAGGCCTCAGGCCGAGAAGCCCTCCCACCTGCTGCCCAGGCGCTGCTTGGCGATCAGGATCACCTGGCCCAGGTGCTCGCGGACGTGGCCGAGGCAGAAGTGCAGCGTCTCCAGGTGCGATGAGCCGTAGCCGCGCGGCCCCGCCTCCAGCAGGCGGTCGGCGGGCAGGGTGGCCAGCACCGCGTCGACCTGCCGGAAGGTGTCCTCCACGAGGCGCACCAGCTGCTCAGCGCTGGCCTCGGTCGGCGCGGCGAACTCGGCCTCGCGGTTCCGGGTGTCCTGCGCGCCGCCGATGTTCGAGACGATGCGCTGATGCGCGTTGCCGCAGATGTGGTGCACGAGGTTTGCCACGCTGTTGCTGCCCGCCGCGGCCCGCCAGTTGACGTCGGCCGGTCCGAGGCGGCCGACCGCCGCCGCCAGCCGCTTGCCGACGTCGGCAAAGCTGGTCCGGACCGACCTCAGGAAGATCTCATCCGTGGCCGCCACCACCCGTCGCCTCCCCGCTACGGCTTGACCTTCGGAAAGTTCTTGCCGAGGATCACGACGATCGGCGCCGCCGTGCTCGGCATGGGCTGCTGCAGGATGCGGGCGTTCACCATCTGCGCCAGCATGTACGCCAGCGTCGGCGGCTGCTGCCCCTTCGCGACCGCTGTGTTCCAGATGACCTCGCTCTTGGCGTAGTCCGTGCGGGCGGCCTGCTCGGCCGGCAGCGTCGTCACGCCCATGCCCTGCAGCACCTGCGAGAAGTAGGTCGCCAGGGGCTGGCTGGTCGGTGCGCCGTTTTCCACCTGCACCTCGGCCTGGGTCATGTAGCCCAGGATCGGCCCGAAGAGCGACTGGACCAGCTTGGCGATGGCGGCCGGATGCGGCAGCAGCACATCGGCGCCGCCGCTGGTCGTGTAGTTCGATACCGTCCCGTCCTGATACGTCGGGGCCGCGCTGGGGATGGACGACTTCGGCAACTTGAGGACCTGGTCGGCCAGGTTGACCCACTGGCTCGCCGGCAGGTTGGTTGTGATCAACTGCTCCATGTCGCCGATGATCGTCGGCAGCCGGAAGATGTTGCTGGGCTGCAGCAGCGCCTTCTTCAGGGCGAAGAGCACGATCTGCTGGTCGGATTCACGCGTCAGGTCGCCCTCGGGCACGCTGTGGCGCTCGCGCGCGAACTGCAGGGCCTGCGCCCCGTCCATGTGGTGCATGCCGGCGCTGATCTTATATACGGTGCACTTGTTCTCGGCGACATTTGGGTAGCACGGGTCGTAGATGTTGTATGGCACGTCGACGTTGATGCCGCCGACGTCGTTCACGAGCTTCACGAGCGCGGCGTAGTCGACGATCGCATAATACTGAATCGGCACGCCTATATACTTCTCAACGGTCAGCTCGGCCGCCGCCGGGCCCGCGTCCTCAT
>JAJYVM010000152.1 GCA_021792015.1 Bacillota bacterium
CGACCGCCTCGACATCCTGTTCGGCTTCGGCGTGCGCTGCCTGGGCGTCTGCTACAGCGAGGCCAACGCCTTGGGCTGCGGCCTGCGCGAGCCGCACGACAGCGGCCTGACCGTGTTCGGCGAGCAGGCCGTGCGGCGCATGAACAAGCTCGGCTACGCCATCGACGTCTCGCACGCCGGCGACCGGACCTCGATGGATACCATCAGGCTGAGCAAGCAGCCGATCTTCATCACCCACGCCGGTGCCCGGGCCCTGTGGGAGAGCCCGCGCCTGAAGCCGGACGACGTGCTGAAGGCCTGCGCCGAGCGGGGCGGCGTCATCGGCGTGGAGGCCGCGCCCCACACGACACTCTCCAAGCAGCACCCCCTGCACTCCCTGGAGTCGGTCATGGACCACTTCGAGTACCTCGTGGACCTGGTCGGCATCGACCACGTGACCTTCGGGCCGGATACCCTCTTTGGCGACCACGTCGGCCTGCACCACGTCATGCGCAGCATCTGGAGCCCGCGCGGCACCAGCGCCGCCCGCCGCCCGGACCACGAGGAGGTCCCCTACGTCGACGGCCTGGAGAACCCGGCCGAGGGCTTCCCCAACATCGTGCGCTGGCTGGTCCTGCACAACTACAGCGACACGGACATCGGCAAGGTGATCGGCGGCAACACCATGCGTCTGTTGGACCAGGTCTGGCCGAGGTAGGGGGCGTGGCCATCATCCTGAACCACGTCGTGGTCCACGGCGCCGACAACGTCGCGGCGGCCCGCGCCTTCGCCGATGTGATGGGGCTGCGCCTCGGCCCGCCCGAGGGCATCGACGGCAAGTTCGCCACGGTGCCGGTGAATGAGTCGCTGAAGCTCTTCTTCGTTACCGCGGAGAGCACCGCGCCCCAGCACCTGGACTTCGAGGTCGACGCGGCCACCTTCGACGCGATCCTGAGCCGGCTGCGCGCGCGCGGCATCCCCTTCGGCAACGATCCGCGCGATCCGGCCAACGGCCGCACGGACCACCCGTTCGCCGCGCAGGGGTGCTTCTGGCATCACGGGAACGGTCCCCTGTTCGAGGTGACTGTGGGGGCCGCGCGCTCCTGATGGGATTGGGAAAGGAACGACTGCAGGTGGCCCGGCGCCTCACAGCCAACGATCTGTACCGCTTCCGCTGGATCTCGGACCCGCAGACCGCGCCCGACGGCCGTCGCGTCGCCTACGTCGTCACCTGGGCCGAGCGCGGGGATCGGATGCACCCCTATCACTCCGAGATCTGGTCGGTGCCCCTGGCCGGCGGCGACCCGGTGCGCCTGACGACCGGCCCCCGCGACCGCCATCCGCGCTGGTCGCCGGACGGCCGCTCACTGGCGTTCATCGGCAGCCGCGGCCACGGCGATCAGATCTTCAGCCTGCCGGCCGGAGGCGGCGAGGCGCAGCCGCTCACGGCCCGCGGGGGCGGGGTCGGCTCGCCGCCGGTCTGGTCACCGGATTCGACCGCCATCCTCTTCACGGCCAAGGCCGGCCTGCCCCCCGGCCCCGACGACTCGGATGTGCGGATCTACACCCGGATCCGGTACAAGCACGACGGCGTGGGCTTGTTTGACCACCGCCACCATCAGCTCTTTGTGACGGCCGCCCGGGTCGACCGGCCCACCGTCGAGCCCCGGCAGCTCACCGCCGGCGATTGGGACAAGGCCGACCCCGCGTGGTCACCGGACGGCACCCGCATCGCGTTCACCGGCGAGCCCGACCCCGACCGCTCCGACCTGGAGCGGGGCGCCGAGATCTTCACCATCCCCGCCGGCGGCGGTGAGCCCGCGCGCATCACCGACATCCGCGGCCCGAAGTCCGACCTGGCGTGGTCCCCGGACGGCCGCCGCATCGCCTACATCGGCCACGACGCCCACCTCCACGGCGCAACGAACGCAGGGATTTGGCTCGTGGCGCCGGACAGTCGCGAGCCGACGCGGCTGCTGACCCCTGACACCACCTTCACGGTGGGCGACCAGGTCGGCAGTGACGCCCGGGCCGGAGGGTCCCGCCCCGGCCCCGAGTGGTCGGCCGACGGCCGCGAGGTCCACTTCCTCGCGACCATCGGGGGGACGGTCCACCTCTTTGCCGTGACGGCGGACGCCTCGCCAGCCGTGCGCCAGCTCACCCACGGGCGCGGCGCGCTTTACGGTTTTTCCGGACCCGCGGTCCTGCTGAGCGATCCGCAGAACCCCGGAGACCTGTATGCGGAGGACCGGCGCCTCACCGACATGAACCCGTGGCTGCGCGACCTGTCGCTGTCGGTGCCGCAGCCCTTCACCTTCCAGGGGGCCGGGGACTGGACCAGCGATGGCTGGATCATGCCCCCCGTGACCGCCGCCGTGGATGCCGAAGGCCATGCGGGGACGCCTTGGCCCGGCGCGGTGCCAGGCAGCCACCCCGCCGTGCTGGAGATCCACGGCGGCCCTCACTCCAGCTACGGCGAGGCCTTCTCCCTTGAGTTCCAGCTCCTGTCGGCCGCAGGCTATGCCGTGCTCTACTGCAATCCGTGCGGCAGCTGCGGCTACGGCGAGGGGTTCGCCTCCCAGACCCGGATGGACTGGGGCGGGCGCGACTACCGCGAGATCATGGGCTTCGTGGATGCGGCGCTGCGCCGGGCGCCGTGGGTCGACCCGGCCCGGCTCGGGGTGACGGGGGGCTCCTACGGCGGGTTCATGACCAACTGGATCGTCGGGCACACCGATCGCTTCCGCGCGGCCGTCACCGACCGCAGCACCTGCAACCGCATGAACCACTGGGGTACCGGCGACATCGGCTACATCTGGCAGGACTCCGAATTCGAGGGCTTCCCCTTCGATGCGCCGGACAACTACCTGCGCCATTCGCCCCTGATGTTCGTGCGCAACGTCACCGCACCGATCCTGATCCTGCAATGCGAGAACGACTATCGCGGCACGACCGAGCAGGGCGAGCAGTGGTTCGTGGCACTGCGCCGCCTCGGCAAGACGGCAGAATTCGTGCGCTTCCCCGATGAGAGCCACGGCATGCCGCGCAGCGGCCAGCCGCGGCACCGCGTTGAGCGGCTCGAGCGCCTGGTGGGCTGGTTCGACCGCTTCCTCGGCGCGTGACGGAGGGCTGTCCCTGTCGACGGCCGCGGGCGGGCCGGCCCGAGGACCGCTCGCTTCGGAGCGACTGTCAGCGCGCGCCGCGACGCGGCGCGCGCACCAGATTCAGCGCGGCAGCGAGCACACGGCCGTGTGGCGGTGCACGCAGGAATGCGGGTAGGGCCGGGCGGCGGACTCGGCGGTCACCTCGAAGTGCGCACAGCCAGGCGCCGCCGGCGGCAGCGGGTCGCGGTCCTCGCACCGGCCCGCGACAGCCCGCTCCAGCGACATCCACTGCACGGGCTCGGGGCCGCCCTCGTCCGCGCAGAAGCCCACCAGCAGGGCGTCCTGCGCCACGCGCTTCGGCACGAAGCGGTGGCAGCCGAGGCACGCCAGGAAGGTGAAGGCACGTCCTCGTCCCATCGCGACACGCCTCCCCGTCACCCACATCATATCCGCTACGGCCAGCCGGCCGGCATGGCCATCCGACCTCGGTTCTCAGCCCGTCAGCGCCCGCAGGCGCGGGGGCTCCGGCGCCAGGCGCCCGGCGATGCGGATGGCGGAGCGGATCGCGCTCTCGTGGCTGTCGATGCCCGCCGTGTACACGCCGGCAAGCCAGATGCCGTCCCGGCCTTGAAGCTCGCCAAGGGCGCGCTGGGCCGCGAAGTAGCCGCGGTCGATCATGCCGTGGGCGAAGGTGGCCTCGGCATAGAGCCGATCCGGCAGGCGGCGTTCATAGGTGATCCAGCTCTTGAACACGCGGACGCCCCGGCCCGCCGTCCACATCGTGCTCTGGCTGTGCCGGCCGTCGAAGCGGACGTTGGCGGTCGACCAGTCGCGCGAGTCGGGCGGCATCAACCGGGGATCGCCGTGCACGGCGATGTGGGTTTGGCCGTACCGGAACCCCTCCAGGGCGCGGCGCAGCGGCTGCGCGCCGGCGAGGTCCCGCAGCAGCGCACGCGCCTGCAGGGCATTCGTGGCCAGGATCACGGCGTCGACCTCCTGGGGAGGCGCGCCCCCGTCCGCGGGATGGAGCCTCAACCCGGCGGACCCGCGCGCGATGGTCGCAACGGGCGTCCCCACCCGCACGGCGGCCCGCCGGAGCTGCGCCGCCACCGCCGCGACGTAGGCACCCATGCCGCCGCGGACGGCCAGCCAGCGGGGCGCCCGGAAGGCCGAGCCCCCGGCGGCCACCATGTAGCGCAGCACGTTGTGGGCGGAAAAGGCCCGGAAGTCGTCCAGGTCGACGCACCAGCCGGCCAGGGCCAGCGGGTGGAAGAGCCGCCAGCGGAAGGCATGGCGCGCCCCGGCCGCATCCAGCAACTCGTCCACCGTGAACGGGCCGCCCTCCAGATCCACCGCCGCCGGCGCGCGCCGCAGGACCCGCTGCAGCCGAATGAGGTCGGGCACGTCGCGCGGCCGCAGGGACAGCCGGCCACGGCGGAATGGCGGCAGGAGGGTCGCCCCTGGCCGGCGTGTGTCATAGAGCGTCAGGGTCAGCCGCAGGTCCACGGTGGACACGCCGGCCAGCCGCATCAGCCGCAGCACGGTGGCATGCAGCTCGGTCGAGAGAAACTCGGGGCCAAGGTCGACGGCCACCGGGCCGGCGGCGGAGGGGACCTCCACGGTCATGGCGTGGCCGCCGAGGCGTCGCTCGGCCTCCAGGAGCGTGACCTCGTGGGCTTCCTCCAGCAGCCAGGCCGCCGCCAGGCCGGCACCGCCGCCGCCGACGATGCCGACCCGCACGCGCCCGCTACGCCTCCGAACCCAGCGCGGCGCGGACCGCCGCCTGGAGGTCCGCGGCCACGGCGTCGGGTCCGGGCGCCACGCCCTCCGGCCAGGCCACACCGGCCCGGTTCAGCCACACGGCCCCGAGGCCGGCCCGCTTGGCGCCGGCCACGTCGGCCTCGGGAGAATCGCCGACCATGACGGCCTGCTCGGCGGCCACGCCGAGGTCCGCCAGGGCCCGAGCGAAGATCCCAGGCTCCGGCTTGGCGACGCCGAGGGCCCCGCTGATCACCAGCACGGGGATCTCCCGCACCAGGCCCATGCCCTCCAGGCGCGCGCGCTGCCGGCGGGCGGCGCCGTTCGTCACGACCGCCAGGCGGATGCCGGGCCGCAGGGCGCGGGCGGCCGCCAGCGCGGGCAGGACGTCGGGATAGGGCCGCAGGGCCGCGTCCTCGGCCGCCTCGAAGGCGCCGCGCAGATCGGCGGTCCGCGCCTGCCCGCCCGTCGCCGCGCGCATCGACGCAAACCACGCGGTGTAGAGGCCGTCCTCGTCGAGCCGCCCGGCCACGTACGCCGCCCACAGCTCGGCCCAGGAGGCATGGCAGCGCGCCGCGACGTCATCCACGGTGATCCCCGGCGCGAAGTGCGGCGCCACCCCCACCTCCAGGGCCCGCCGGTAGGCGGCGGCCTGGTCGTGCAGGGTATTGTCGAAATCGAAGAGCAGCGCCTGCGCCGCAGCCCCCCCGCGTGGCCTCACGCGAGCGGCGGCCGCCGGCCGACCACACCCGCCGCGGCCTCCACGACGCCGGCGGCCCGCAGCACCTCGCCCTCGGCGAACGGCCGCCCGGCGATCTGGACCGCCAGGGGCAGCCCGTCCGGCGAGAAGCCGGAGGGCACCGACACGGCCGGCATGCCGGTGAGGTCGAAGATCCCCGTCCAGCCGATGGCGCCGAGGAGCCGGTCGCCGCCGCCCGCGGCCGGCGCATCCTCCCGCGGCCCCAAGCGGGGAGCCGGGCCGCGGCCCGTCGGCGAGACCAGCAGGTCGAAGCGCGTCATCAGCTCCGCGTATCGGTGGCCCACGGCCGCCCGCACGCGCTGCGCCCGCAGGTAGTCGATGGCCGGCAGCCGCAGACCGGCCTCCAGGCGCGCCCGCGTGGGCGCGGCGTAGTCCTGCGGCCGGCTCCGGATCCATTCCTCGTGGAAGCTGCTGGCCTCGGCGTAGAGGATGGCCATCAGGGCCACCGATCCGTCGTCGAGGTCCGGCCAGGCAACCTCGGTCACGGCCGCCCCGGCCGCCCGCATGGCCGCCAGCGCCTCCTGCGTGGCGCGCTCGGTCTCGGGGCTCGCCGCCCGCGCCGGGTCCACCAGCCGGGCCACACGCGCCCCGCGCAGGTCGCCCGTGAGGGCCGCCCCGTAGTCGCCGACCGGCCGGTCCGCCGCCGTGGAGTCGGCGGGGTCGCGGCCCGCGACGACAGCCAGCATGGCCGCGCAGTCCGCGACCGTGCGCGTCATCGGCCCGCAGTGGTCCAGGCTCCACGAAAGCGGCACGACACCGGCGCGGCTGACGCGGCCATAGGTCGGCTTGAGCCCCACGATGCCGCACCAGCCGGCGGGCTGGCGGATGGAGCCGCCCGTGTCCGAGCCCATGTTGCCCTGCCCGATCCCGGCGGCCACCGCCGCCCCGGTGCCGCTGCTGCTGCCGCCGGTGCTGTGCGCCAGGTTCCAGGGGTTGCGGGTCGGACCGTAGTCCGGGTGCACCTCCCCGTAGGCGAACTCCAGCATGTTGTTCTTGCCGAAGATCACGGCCCCCGCGGCCCGCAGGCGCGCCGTGACGGTGCTGTCGCGCGCCGGCACCCGCTCGCGGTAGATCCGCGCGCCCGCCGTGGTGGCCACGCCCGCCGTGTCGTAGAGGTCCTTCAGCGCCACGGGCACGCCCAGAAGCGGCGGCAGCGCGCCGCCGCCCGCGGCCCGCCGCCGGTCGGCGGCTTCGGCGGCCGCCATGGCCTCATCATCCATCAGGGTGACGAAGGCGTTCAGGCGCGGCTCCAGCGCATGTGCCCGGCTCAGGGCGATCTCCGTCAGCTGGCGCGAGGTGGCCTCGCCGGCGCGGATCCGCCGCACCGCCTCCACCAGCGGCAGGTAGGCGAGGTCCTCCTCACCGGCCATCGGGCGCGGCCTCCGCGGGGGCAAACCTCAGGGCGGGCTCGTCGTCGAGGGCCACGGCCACCTGGCGCAACCGGTCGAGCAGGGCCGCGAGCGGATCCTCTCCGTCTGCCATGGCCAGCATCGCTCCCCGCTGCACCAGGTTCGCAAGGCTGAGCCGCGATCCTCCCTGGTCTTCAGGCGGCCCCGCCCTCGTACCAGCGGAGCACGCGCAGGGCGCGCAGGGTGTTCCAGCGGCTCGGCCGCCCGGGCTCCTCGTCCATCGCGACCGGCATGACGCCGGGGTAGCGCGCATCCAGCGGCCACCGCCCGTCGGCGTCGCGCCTGGCGGCGACGAGCCCCACCGCCTCGGCCACCCGCTGCTCGGGCGCGACGCCGGCGCTGCGCAGGTACTCCAGCCCCCGCAGCACGTCGTAGTGCCACCACGCCGGAAAGGCGAAGCGCGTCCAGTCCGCGCCGCCCTTGCGGTCGCGGGCGATCGCCTCCCCGCTGGACCGCCGCCGGAAGAGCCGGCGCTCGAGCAGGTAGCCCTGCCCGCGCAGGCGCGCCGCCCGCACGGCCGGGCCGCCGCCCCCCGCCCCCTCGTGCGCCAGCAGCGCCTCCAGCACGCAGATGGTGGTGTTGAAGGACGACCGCCGCGACGGGGGCGCGTCGCAGTTCCAGCCGCCGTCGGGCAGCTGCTCGCCGAGCAGGCGGTCGATGATGCCGCCCACGTCCTGCCCGAAGTAAGCGCCGGCCGCCGCCACCTGCCCGTTGATGCACGGCTCCAGCTCGCCGGCGAAGAAGGGGTTGTTCGCGCACTCCGGCGGCCCGCAGTCCGCCCACGTCACGCGGTCGCGCACGAGTCCGACGGCGCGCCGCGCCTGCGGGCTCGCGGGGTCGAGGCCCATGTGCCAGAGCAGCCACAGGACGTGCATGGTGGAGTTCCAGCCGCGGTTCCAGGCCGCCCCCGCCCACGTGCCGTCGGCCTGCTGCATGCCGAGCAGCCGTGCGCCCCAACCCTGGGTCGCGACGCGCGCCCGCTCGGCCGCGATCTCAGGGGCCGGCGCATCAGCCAGGTCGCGCAGCACCTGCCAGCGGATCGCGGGGTCGGAATCGAGCAGCCAGCCGACGACGTCCACCGTCCACCCTCCTGCGACTCCGGGATTCGCTTGCCGGCCCGGCGTTCCCGTCACCACACCCGCGTCAACCCTCCGCAGGCCCAATGCCAGCGCCACCGGGCAGCCGGGCACGGCCGAGGTGGCCCCAGTCCGAAGCAGGGCCCCGCGGCCACGGCGCCGGCCCTCGCTGCGACCTCGACCTATCCGCCCGCGGCCACCGTGAGAAAGCCCGTGCGCCACGACGCGTGAACCGGCCGCCAACCCAGCTCCCGCTGCGCCTTCAGGTCGGAGGAACCCCGGATGTCCGTCATGAGGACCA
>JAJYVM010000153.1 GCA_021792015.1 Bacillota bacterium
ATCCCGCAGGCGATCGCCGCCGGCGCCGAGGTGCTGAGCGACTGCATGGTGACCCAGGTCGAGGTCGGCCGCGACGGCGCCGTCACGGGCGTGGTCTTCCGCCACGACGGGCGCGAGCACCGCCAGCGCGCCCGCGTCGTCATCCTCGCCAGCTTTGTGGTGGAGACACCGCGCCTGCTGCTGCAGTGCACGGGGCCGGGCTACGAGGACGGGCTGGCCAACGGCAGCGGCATGGTCGGCCGGTGCGTGATGGTGCATTCGGCCCACGACGTGTATGCCGCGATGGACGAGGAGGTTCGCCTGTACAAGGGCACCCCGGTGCTGGCCACGACACAGGATTTCTACGAGACGGACCCCGCCCGCGGCTTCGCGCGCGGGTACACCCTGCACGCCCACGGCGCCAGGCCCGTCGAGCTCGCCGGCGCCCTCTGCCGGGCCGGCCTGTGGGGGAACTCCCTGCGGCAGGCCCTCAGCGAATACAACCACCTGGCCCGCATCACGATGGTCGGCGAGGTCCTGCCCGACGAGGACAATCGCGTGCGCCTCGCGGACGAGCGGGATGCGCACGGCATGCGCCGCGCCCTCGTGGAGTTCAGCTTCGGCGACAACGACCGGCGCCTGATCGAGCATGCCACGGGGCGTGCGCGGGCCATCCTCGAAGCCGCCGGCGGCACCCCGCGCCACGTGGTGCCGGACACGGCCCACCTGCTCGGCGGCTGCCGCATGGGCGAGCATCCGGCCACCTCCGTCGTCGACCGCGACTGCCGCTGCCATGACGTGCCCAATCTCTATATCTGCAGCGGCGCCGTCTTCCCGACCGCGAGCGGCGGCAACCCCACGGAGACCATCATGGCCATCGCCTCCCGCACGGCCGCCCGCCTGCTGGAGCGGGGGCGTCGCCACGAGCTGGCGCGCGCGGGCACCCAGACATCGTAGGTGGCCGGCGCCTGCGCGCCGGCCTTCCCGCCGGCCTGGCAGCGCAGGGACGCTGCCGCCCGCCGCACCTGCCCCGCGCGGAGCCGCCTGCGCCGCGCGCCGGCGGAGGCGCGGCCGCGTCCGCCGGCGAACGTCCGCCCAGGTCCTTGTGGGGAACGGAGATGGTGCACGGATGCCAGGAGCCCTGGCCGGCCGGCGGGCCGTGATCACGGGCGCCAGCCGCGGGATCGGCGCCGCCGTGGCCGCGCGGCTGGCGGGCGAGGGCGCGCGCCTGGTGCTGGCCAGCCGCGACGCGGGCGAACTGCGGGCGGCCGCGCCCGCCGGGGCCCTGTGCGTGGCGGCCGACGTGCGCCAGCCGGCAAGCGTGGACGGCCTGTTCACGGCGGCCGCCGAGGCGTTCGGCGGGCGCCTCGACCTGCTGGTCAACTGCGCGGGGGTCTGCTACCTCGAGCCCCTGGCCGAGATGGCCCTGGACCAGTTCGACGAGATGATGGCGGCGAACGTGCGCGGGACGCTGCTCTGCGTGCGCGGTGCCGTGCCCCTGCTGCGGGCGGCGGGCGGCGGCGACATCGTCAACATGTCATCCGCCCTGGCCGCGCGGCCCATCACGGCGGGCAAGGGCGGCTACGGCGCCAGCAAGCGGGCCGTGGACGCCATGTCCGAGGCCCTGGCCGCCGAGCTGGACCCCGATGGCATCGCCGTCCACACCCTGGCGCCGACATGGGTCGACACGCCCATGCGGCGCGCCCTGTTCGCCGAGGACGGCACGTGGATGGCCGCCGACGACGTCGCCGACGCCCTGGTCTTTCTGCTGACGCGGCCGGCCAGGGTCGCCGTGCAGGCCCTGCGCCTTTTGCCGCGGGACCGCTACCACCAGCGTTGACGCGCACCGTCCGGCACGGGCACCCGAAAGCACCGGTTTGCGCGGCCCGGCGTACGCCGGGCCGTCACGAACGGCATTTTGGCGCCATCGCCCGCTAGGGTCGCAGGGGCCGCGGCGCGAAGCGGAACGCGCCGGCGGGGACCGGCAGGCCCTGGCTGCGCAGCTGCTGCGCACGGGTGATCGCGGCGGCGCCCTCCAGCAGGTTGAGGGCGATCTGCACCACGCCGCGCCGGGCGGGGTCGGCGAGAAAGCTCCCCTCCGCCCACGCGTTGAAGGCCCCCATGGCCGGGCCGCACCAGATCTGGTAGTCGCCCTGGCGGCTGGGCTCGCCGGCGACGGCCCAGTGGCTGGCGTTGCCGAGGTACCAGCGGAAGACCAGCGCCATGCGCCGCCTGGGATCCGCGTCCCCGGCGGCGGCCGCGGCGGGGTCGCGCGCCAGGAGGTAGCGGTGGGTCTCGGCCCAGATGTCCGCCAGCGGCGCGCGGAAGACCTCGCCCTCCAGTCGGGACCGGACGTCGGCCGGCAGGGCCTCCAGGTCGCGGTGGCGCCGGTAGAGCTCATACAGCTGGGCGGCGCGCGCGGCAAACAGCGTGCCGCGCTTCAGGACCTGGACGCGCACCCCCAGCTCGAACATGTCCGCGGCCGGCGCCATGGCGACGTCGGCCGGCCCGGCCGCCGCCAGCATGCGCTTGGCTGCCTCCGACAGGCCCGACTCCACGGCCGCCTGGTTGATCGTCCCCGTCATCACGTAGGCGGCGCCCATGGCGAACGCGGCGGCGACGGCCTCCGGGGTGCCGATGCCGCCGGCGCAGCCGATCCGGGGCGCCGCACCCGCGGGCAGGCCATGGCGGGCGGCGAGGCGGGCGGCAAGCCCCGCGATGGCCGGCAGGAGGACCGTCAGCGGGCGGTTGTCGGTATGCCCGCCGGAGTCGGCCTCCACCGTCAGGTCATCGGCCACGGGCAGATGCGCGGCCAGCGCCGCCTCGGCGGCGGTGAGGGACCCGCCGCGGACCAGGTGGTCGAGCATGTCCCCGGGCGGCGGCGCCAGGAATTGCGCGGCCACCTCGGGCCGGGAGACCTTGGCCATGACGTGGCGGGCGCGCAGGGGACGGCCGTCCGCGCCGGGGCGCAGGCCGGCGAAGGCGAAGCGGACGACGGCGGGGCGCAGGGCCATGAAGGCCGAGGCGGAGATCCGGCGCACGCCGCGCCGCAGGTACAGGTCGGCCGTCGCCTCCTCCAGCGTGGGGTCGTTGGGGCTGTGGATCAGGTTGCTGCCCCACGCCGGCGCATCCCCGTCCCCGAGCTCGGCCTGCAGGCCGTCGATCTCCCGCTCCAGGCGGGCCAGGGGCAGCCCGGCCGCGCCGAAGAAGGCCAGCATGCCCGCCCCGGCCATGGCGGCCACCATGCGGCCCGTGGCGATGCCGTTGGCCATCTCCCCGGCCACGTAGCCGAACCGCACGCGGTGCGCCGCGCGAAAGGCGGCATCGCCCAGCCACTCGGGGTAGAGCGGCGGCAGCGTGCCGAGGCGGGGGTAACCGGCGGCGCCCCCCTGGGCCGGGGCGCCGCCGCTGGCGATCCCCAGGCCGCGGCGGGCCGGATCCCACAGAACGTGCAGGGGCGTGCGGACGTCGGCGGCGAGGCAGGCGATGGCATCCGGCGTGAAGGCGGCGGGGGCCGGACCCGGCGCCCACGTGTCAAGGACCGGCATCTGCACGTCAGGGCCTCCCCGGGCACCGGGCATGCGACGCCCGCGCCCCGCCACTCGCAGGTCGTCCGCGCCCCGAATGGCAGCGCGCCCGGACGGGCTCCGGCAGCCGCCCCGCCATCACGCCTCCTCGATCCGCGGACCACGCGGCCCATACAGGCGATGCGCCAGCCAGCCGAGCAACCGGTCGCCGGGCTCGCTGCCGAGGCGCAGGCATCCGTCCGCGGCGCCCTGCAGCAGCCGCACCGTCTCGGGGCTGGGCGCCGCCAGCTCGGCCAGGGTCGCCCACAGCACCGCGTACGGCTCCTCGGCGCCGGTCCGCTCGACCCAGGCGGCGACGGCGGCCGCAAATTCAGGATCCGGGCTCGCCGGGCGCTCGGCACCGATTCCCGGCCCCAGGTCGTTGATGGCGGCCAGCACGCGCCGCCGGCGGCCGGCGGGCGGGAGCGCAGAAAGCTCGGCGGCGTCGACGGGCGGGCCGAGCCGGTACTCCTGCCGCCCGAACCCCACGGGAAAATCGAGGCGGGTGCCCGCAGGCTCGGTCGGCAGGCCGCCCAGGAACCGGACGGGCACCACGGCAACCCCGGCGGCGACGGCCAGATCCACCACCGCCGCGCTCATGTTGGCGACGGGCGCCCCGGCCTGGCGCGCCCGAATGCCCTCCACATGGATCAGCCCCGACCCCCCGCCCTCCAGCCAGGCCCGCAGCCGGCCGAGCGCCGGCAGCAGCGTGCGCGGGTCCGCCTGGTCGAAGTACACGCAGGGATGCTCCCGGCCCACGGCGCCCAGGATCCGGTCCACCACCTGGCCCATCCACATGCCGGCCACCTCGACCTTGGCCAGGGCGCGGACGGCTGAGGGCCCCACCGCCCCCGCCACCGCGCTGAACAGCGTGGACTCGATGAGCGTCTGGTGGTTTCCGAGATACAGCCGGCCGCGGCCCTGCCGGCCCGCGCACGCCTCCGGCGCCGTGAGGCGCAGCCGGTCCACGAACCGCCCCACCAGACCCAGCAGGATGTCCTCGGTGATCGACGGGCCCGCGCCCGTGGCCTCGCGCCCGCCGCGCCGCAGCATCGCGACGTCGATCCCCGCGGGGCCGGCGTCCTGGACGGTGACCCGGCCCTCCGCTTGCCGCACATGAACCGGAAAGGGGTTCAGGGGCAGCGCCGCGCACCGGGCCAGCCCGTCCCGGCCGATGCGCACGCTGGACGGATGCACCTCGGCCCGCCGGGCCACGTGGTCCTTGATCGCCACCTGGCGCGGCAGGTCGGGTCCGTCCTCCGCCCCGTACACGGCGGCCACCGTGCCCGGCAGCCAGTCGCAGGCGGCCAGGTCCGCGAGAGCCAGCACCGTCGCATCGCCGTCCGGCTGCGCCAGGCCCGCGCCCGGAACGTGGACGCGATCGCGGAGGAAGGCCCGTCGCGCCGCCCCCGTCCCGCGGCCCAGCGGTCCCTTGGGCAGCAGCGCCTCGACCAGGCGGAACGTGGCCCACAGGCGCGCGCCCTGGAAGAGCCAGAGCCGGAAGGCCGGCAGGCGCGGGTGGCCGTCGAAGCCGTCCGGCCGCATCTCGCAGCGCAGCAGCCCGCCCGCGGGAGGCGGCCCGAAGAGGCGGAGGTCGGTGATGCGCCGCGGGTAGCCGATGCAGTCGGGCGTCGCGCCAGGCAGCCAGACCTCGACGGCGTCGTGGGCGATGGTGTGGGCCGCCGCGTCCAGGAGCGCGGGGTGGATGCACCCCGCGGGGATGGCGCAGGCCCCCGCGTCCACCACGCCGCGCGCCCCGCCGGGGCAGGCCTCCAGCTCGCGGAGGAGCTGCAGCGCCGGCCCGTGGAACAGCATGTCCGCCGCGTAGGGGTCGCGGCCGGGCGCGACGTCGCGCAGGGGCGCCGGCTCGTCACCGGGCTCGGGCTCCGGGTAGCCCGGCGCGAGCCGCACGTCGGCGCTGGCGGCCGGCAGCCACCCCCGCTCCGCCTCGGCCACCTCGAGGACGACGTGCACCGAGCCGGGTGCGCCAGAGCCCGCCCCCACCACCCGTGTCCGGATGCGGGTCGGACCGGCGCAGCGGATCCAGCGGCGGATCTCGGCCCGGGCCACGCCGACGACGACCTGGCCCGGCGCCTGCCGCCGCGCCGCTGCGGCCATGCGATCCACGGCGAAGGTGAACGGCAGCACGGGCACGGTGTACGTCGGGCGGTGGTCATGCAGCCAGGTGTCGACCGCGGGGTCCAGCACCTCGACCGGCGCCGCGCCCGCGTCGGGGCGGGGGCCATGCAGCCGTGCACCGGCCGCGGAATCCCGCACCTCGACCGGCGCCGCGCCCGAGACGATGCGGAGCCCGAGGCCGCCGGCCCGGTAGATCAGGCGGGCGCCGACCCACAGCGCGGCGTCGGCAACGGCGAAGTCCCGCCCCCGCTCCGTCAGCGCCAGCGTGACCGTGACGCGGTCGTCCGACGGCAGCACCTGGCCGCGGTACTTCCAGGTGAGCGGGCGGTCGAGCGCCTCGAAGCGCGGCGCCGCCACCCCCTCGGCCATGCCCTCACGCAGCATGGTGAAGCGCAGGAGCTGCAGCATGGCCTCCAGGCCGAGCGAGCCGGGCTGGACCGGGTCCTGGAAGAAGTGGGCCCGGAAGTACCACTCGCTTCCGGCGATCCGCCGCTCCGCGCGGGCGCGCACACGGTCGGGCCCCTCGGCCCAGTAGCCGGTGACCCGGTCGAGCACGCGCAGGTCGCCTTCGTCGATCCAGCCCGCCAGGTCGACGTCGGCGTTCGCGGCGGCCGCCATCGCCTCGCGCTCGGCCTCCGTGGGCGCAAGGCCCACCTGCCCGGCGAGCGCCGCGCGCGGGAAGTGGCCGAAGACCGTGTCGGTCGCGAAGGCCGTCTCGCCGGCCACCACGCACTCGACGCGGAAGCTCTCGATGACCGTGTCGCCGACCCGCGACACGTCCAGGACGCGAACGCGGGTGGTGATCGTGCCGGCGCCGGGGCCCACCCTGCCACGCACGGCGCCGGTCCCATCCAGATTGCGGAAGGCGAGGTCCTGGGAACTGCCCAACGGGATCCCGAGGTAGGCCGTCAGCCAGCCGCAGGGCTGCAGCGCGACCTCCAGGAGCACGGCGAAGGGCATGCTGGCGCCGCCGCCGGCGGCGAAGTACCAGGCATCCGGCGGCACGTCGTACTCGGCCTCGACGGAGGCCCCCGCCTCGGGCCGGCCGGCCGCTCCGTCGACCCGCACCACCCGGCTCATGAACAGGTACGGCGGCCCCGGCAGGCGCGGGATCCGCCGCGGGCCGTCGAAAGCCAGGTAGGGCTCGCCGAAGGCGGACGAAGGCGGCCCCCACGCGCAGGCCAGCATGGCCCGCTCATCCTGGGGCACGCCCGCCACGGTGGCCACGGTTGCCGTCCTGACGGCGGGCGCCGCCAGAGCCTCCAGCGGCCATCCCGGCACGAGGCGAACCGCCATCCGCCGGCCGTGGAACACCTTCAGGCCGTCCACCGTGACCAGCACATCGGCGTGCAGCGTTGGCTCCGCGCCGGCAGACACGTCCTCGACGAAGACCTCAGAGACCATGCGGCGGGCGCCCGGTACGACCTGCCCCCGGCACTGCATGCGCCAGGTCTTCCCCGGGACGGGTTCGAACCGCCAGCCGTCGCGGTCCAGGGTGTGGCCCATGGCGGTGAGGTAGAAGGCCATGGCCTGCTGGCAGGCCTCGACCATCAGCGTGCCGGGCATCACCGGGTCATCCCGGAAATGGCAGGGGAAGAACCAGGCGTCCTCGGCGATGTCGGTCTCCGCGCGCAGGTAGCCGCGGCCCCAGGGCCCGCCGGCCGGGTCGAAGTCGGTCACGCGATCCAGGAGGCGCATCCGCCCGTCCGGGATGCGGGGCGTGCGCACATGGGCCCGGGTCGCCTCGAAGCCGGGGCCGAAGCAGTCGGCGGCGCGTCCACCCGCGAAGGCCGCCACCAGCTCGTCCGGGAAGGCCCGGCGCACACAGGCGGCGGCCGGCGGGTCCAGGGGACCGTCGTCGCGGTGCTCGCCCCTTGCCGGATCCCAGGCCACCCCGTGCGAGGCGGCCAGCTCGGCGTCGCTGAAGAAGCCCGCCTGCCCGTGGCGGACGCTCAGCCGCAGCCCGCCCTCGCCGTCGAAGCAGTCGTAGTGGAAAAAGAACAGGCGGACATCGCCCTGGCGCGCGTGGCCGTCGATCTGGATGCGGTAGTGCAGGGTCTCGCCGGCCTCCGGCAGCGGGCCGTGGAAGGTCAGGTCGCAGCCGAGCAGCCGGTAGACCCGCTCCCCGCGGTTGTGGGCGTCGGCGCCAAGCCAGGACACCAGCAGCAGGTCGGCCTGCCCGGCCTCGACCATCAGGCCGGCGGGCATCCGCCCCTGGTGGAGGTACCACGCGCCGGGCGCCACGTCCGTCTCCGTCTCGATCACCCCGAGCCCCATGCTGAGGGGCTCGGCCACCAGCGAGGTCACCCGGTCGGCGAGCAGCAGCGGCGGCATGGGCATGCGCACCTGGCGGCGATAGCCGTCCTGGGCGCGGAAGGCGGGCCCGAGCACGTCCGACACCCGTCCGGCTGCAACCCGCTCCAGGTCGGCGCGCGTGAGGGCAAGAGCCCGGGGCGCCGGTGCGGCGGCAGGCGCCGGTGGCGGGGCGGCCGCGGGCGCCATCGCAGGACCGAGGATCGCAGGGGGTATCGCGGCCCCCTCCGGCGCCATCCCCAGGATCCACCGCCAGGGCGAGGCGCTGACGCGGGTGTACGCGCCGTGAAGGTCGGCCTGGTGGCCGAGGTAGCCGCGGTGGATGGCCGCCACCCGGCGCTGGTGCGCGATGAGGGCGG
>JAJYVM010000154.1 GCA_021792015.1 Bacillota bacterium
CGGGTCCGATGCAGGGCGAGAAGCCGACGGCAAACGCCGCCCCCGCCAACACCGGCCGGAGCGCCCCTCCCCCGCGCGGCGCCCGCGCGCCCCGCCCGAAGCCGAACCTCGCGCCGAAGACCCCCAGCATCTGCAGCCCGAAGACGACGATCAGCAGGCCGCCGATCTGCTCCAGGAAGACACGGTAGGTGGCGAGCAGACGCCCGATCGCGCCCGCCGCCGCGCCCATGCCGACGAAGATCAGGGCGAAGCCAAGGACGAACAGGGCCGCCCGCGCCGGCACCCGCGCGGCGTCGTGCTCGGCCAGGTAGCCGATGTACCCGGGCAGCACGGGCAACACGCAGGGCGACGCGAAGGAGAGCAGCCCCGCGCCGAAGGCGATGATCATCTGCGTCACGCAGTCATTGTGGCACAAGAGCCCGGCCGCGCGCAGGGGCAGCGGAGGCGGTAGGGTCCGCCAGGCGACGGTGGCCGCCGGGACTCCCGCCGCAGCCGCCACGGCCGCCGGACTCCCGCCGCAGCCGCCGCGCCCCCCGGCACCCGGCCGCCACCAACGGCCACCGGCACCCGACCCGCCTCGCCGGGGCAGGGTCCGCGCGCGGCCCGTGAACCTGAGCCGCAGGGCCGCCCGCGAACACCGGCAGTGCCCGCCCGGCCCACCACCCCGCTCCCCCGCCGTGCCGCGCCCCCGGCGCCGCCCGCGGTCCCAAACCCCTCAACGCCCCCCCGGCGCACCTCGATGCACCATCCGGGGGGTGATCCTGTGCGCTGGGCCTTGCTGGGAGCGGGGCTGCTCTGGTTCAGCGACTGGATCCACCCGCCGGCTCCACCGCCCGATCCACTGCTCGCCGCCCTCGTCGCCATCGGCCTTGCCGCCTTCATGGCCTGGCTCCTGACCCAGGCCGCCGCCGAGACCTACCACGCGCCGATCGCCGCCGTCTGGCTGGCCGTCGTGGCGCCGCTCTTAGCCGCCGCCACGGGCGGGGTCGACGGCGAGCGCGCCCGCCTGGCCGCCATCAGCATTCCGGCGCTGATCCCGCTGCTGGCCCCATTTGCCACCAAGCCGGGCGACGTGGTGCTCGGCCGGGCCACCGCCTTCCCCTGGCGCCCCGTCCGCCTCGCCCAGGAGGACCGCTTCCGCCACCTGCTCTGCATCGGCCCGAGCGGCACAGGCAAGACGACCACGGTTCTGGCCCCCCTGCTGCGCCAGGACCTGGCTTCCGGCAGCGGTGTCGTGGTCATCGAGCCGAAGGACGGCGAGTTGGCTGAGATCTGCCGCGCCTTCTGCCGCGCCCACGGCCGCCCCTGGCGCGAGATCGCCCCGCTCGATCCAGCCGGCGAGCCGTGGAACGCCCTCCAGGGCAGCGCCCCAGCCGCCGCGGAGCGCGCGCTGTACGGCCTTGGCCGCCTGCAGGGCGGCGGCGCGCCCGCCAGCGCAGGCGCCGCCTACTACGACGCCGTTGGCCAGTCGGTGATCCGCCACGCCGTCTACGCCATCAAGGGCGCCCTCGGCGACGACGCCACCCTGGCCGACCTGCGCGACCTCCTGAGCGATGCCACCGCCCGCGCCCGCATCCTGGCCCGCTGCGACGACGCCGAGGTCCACCGCTACTTCGCCGGCACGTTCGGCGCCTGGCGCCCCGAGGAACGCGCCCGCAACGTGGCCGGCATCCTCAACGCCCTTGACACGCTGCTCGCCCACCCCGACCTGCGCCGCACCCTCCACCCCGCACCGGCCACGGGCATCCGGATCCCCCAGGTCCTGGCCGAGGGCGGCGTGCTGCTGGTCACCCTCCCGACCGGCGAGCTGCTGCGGGCCGGAGACGCCCTGGGCGCCTTCTTCCTGGCCGCTCTGACCGCCGCCGTCTTCTCGCGCCCGTCCAGCGCCCCCCGACCGCCCGTCTTTCTGTATGTGGACGAGTTCCAGCGCTTCGCCACGCCGGGCTTCGCCGACTTTCTGGCCATGGCGCGCGGCTACCGCGTCGGCGCCGTCCTGGCCCACCAAAACCTGGCGCAGGTCCGCGCCGCCGGCGGACAGCCCCTGGTTGAGACGGTGCTGGCGAACACACGCACCCGCGTGGTGCTGGCCTGCGACGCCCCCGACGCCGCCGCCCTGGCCCCAGCCATGCGCTGCCCTCCGGAGCGCCTGCAGTCACTGCCGTTCCGCGTCGCCGCCTGCCTTTTGCCGGGCGGCCGCACGCGCATCCTCCGCCTGCCCGCCCCGCGCAGTCCACAGGTTGCGCACCGCCTGTGGATAAGGCGAACGGAAGTTCGCTAACCCATCCTGGAAGCCTATGCGCTGGCGCGCGCGCCTATGCGCGCGCTTCCGAGCACGGGGCAGGGGTGAACGCACACGGCGCGCCGGCCGCGAAGCGATGGCGCGAAGACCGAGTGCGCGGGGGCGCCGCGCCACGCCGCCGCGCGCCGGGGCCCTCAGGTGGCGGCCTTCGGCGGCCGCAGGTGCGCCAGGGCGCGGTGGAAGTGCTCGGCGCCGACAGCCAGCCCCGGCACGATCTCGGGGTCGATGAACAGGTCACCGTCCGCCGTCTCCTCCAGCACGTCACGCATGCACTCCATGCCCGCCTCGCGGCAGAGGGCGGCGAGGTCGGCGCCGCAAAAGCCCCCGCAGCCGGCGGCGATCTCCGCCAGGTCGACATCGCCCAGCAATGGCATGGCGCGGGTGTGGATGCGCAGGATCTCCTCGCGCCCGCCGGCGTCCGGCAGCCCGATGTCCATGTGGAGATCGAAGCGTCCGGGCCGGCGCAGGGCCGGATCGATGTGCTCCGGGCGGTTGGTCGTGGCGACCACCACGACGCGCCCGCGGTCGAACAGCCCGTCCATCAGCGAGAGCAGCTGGCTCACCAGCACCGCCTCGAAGTTGTGGCTGACGCGGCCGCGGTCGGGCGCGATGGAGTCAATCTCGTCGATCATGACCACCGACGGCTGCAGGTCGCGGGCCTCGTCGAACACGCGGCGCAGGTTGGCCTCGGACTCGCCGTGCCACTTGCTCAGCACCTCGGGCCCGTTGATCAGGCAGAGGTGCGCGCCGCACTCCGACGCCAGGGCCTTGGCGATGAGGGTCTTGCCGGTGCCGGGCGGGCCTGAGAGCAGCAGCCCGCAACGGGCCTGCACCCCCAGCCGGTCGAAGACGCCGGGGTAGCGCAGGGGCAGCTCCAGGTTCTCCCGCACCAGCTTGATCTGCGGCCCGAGGCCGCCGATGTCGCGCCAGCGCACGGCGGGCACCGTGCGCTTGGATTCCGCTGCGGGACGGGCGGACCGCCCGACCTCGTGCACCAGGGCCGCGGGCGCCTGCTCGCGCTCCCGCGCCGGCGCCTGCCGGCCCCGCTTCTCCACGCCCACAGGCACGAACTGGCCGTTGTGCCAGCCCTCTTTGTACGTCCACTGCGGATCGGAGCGCGGGTCGATGCGATCCGGCAGCCGGTCGATGATGTTGTCGATTTCCGCCGGGAACAGGGCCGGACAGCTGGCGGCGAGGTTTCTCTGCAGCGACTCGTTCACCGCCTGGCGCAGCTGGCCCTTGTCGACGACGAAGACGCGGTCCTTGGTGAGGCGCCCGAACTGGAACCACCCGCGGTGGTTGGTCTCCGAGATCGGAATCATGCGGCAGGGAAAGAGCTGGCGGGCCGGGCCCACCCGCGTCTCGTGCACGGCCGCGCCGGCGCAGTACGCGCGGCGGTCGGGCGCCAGCAGCCGCTGGCGGTAGCAGCCGAGCAGGCCCTCCAGCCGGTCCCGCTCGACGGGCTGGCCGTTGAGGAAGATCTGCGTGTTGGACCAGGACCCGACCTGGGCGATCAGGCGGTCGTACGCCTCGAGCTGGTCCTGGTTGAAGCTGACGGAGAATTCCCGCGGGCGGTCATCGCTCTCACGGAAGGTCGGCATGCCGCGGGCAAGCTCCAGCGCCTCGGCGAACGCCGGCGAGCCTGTCCTGCGGAACACGACCCGAATCTCCAAGGAGGCCACCTCACTCTACCGTGCGACCGGCCCGCGCTTTCCATCTGCCCCATCTCCGCGCGGGCGGACCCGCGCTTGCCATGGCGACCACGCTTTGGTCCGGCGCGGTCCTCGTCCCTGGCCCTGCCCCGCGGCCATACTACGCCGCGGGAGGGCCGGCCGGTGGTGCCGAGCGACGCGTTCGACATGGTCTGGAAGTCCGTGCTCTTCTATGTGCTCCTCGTCACGCTTCTGCGCATCATGGGCAAGCGCGAGATCTCCTCGCTCACGGCGATGGACCTGGTCGTGTTCATCATGCTCTCGGAATCCGCGATCATCTCGATCGCAGACAAGGAGATCCCCATCCTCATCGGCGTGCTGCCCGTGCTCACGCTGTCGCTGATGGAGATGGCCACGGCCTTTCTCAGCCTCAAGCTGCCGACCTTCCGGGCCATCGTCGAAGGCGTGCCGGCGGTCGTCATCCACCACGGGCGCCTGGACGCGAATGAACTGCGCAAGCAACGGATGAACATCCACGACCTGCAGGCCGAGCTGCGCCAGCACAACCTCCCCAGCCTGGCGGACGTCGAGTTCGCCATCCTGGAGACCTCGGGCAACCTGTCCGTCATCCCCAAGCCCTCGGCCCGGCCCGCGACGGCAAAGGACGTCGGCAAAGCCAGCGCGCCCACCGGAGGGCTCCCCGTCGACCTGATCGTCGATGGCCTGGTCAACCGCGACGCCCTGCGCATGATCGGCCACGACGATGCGTGGCTGCGCGGCCAGCTGGGGCGGATCCGCCCGGAGGACGTGCTGGTCGCCACCATCGACGCCAGCGGCAAAATCTTTCTGCAGCCGCGCGGCGGCAAGCCGGAGACCAAGGAGGCGAAACAGTCATGACGCAGGCGCAGCCATGGCTCTCGCCCACGGACTTCGACAAGCTGCTCCAGGCCGCGGACCGCTCCGGCCATCCCTACCGCGACCGGGCGCTGCTGCACCTATTCTGGCACTTCGGGCCCTCGCCGCGCCAGGTGCTGGCGTTGACCCTGCAGGACGTGAACTTCCTGGCAGGCCGGCTGCGCTGGCCGCGCGGCGGCGAGCAGCCCCTGCCGCCAGAGGTCCTGCAGGCCCTGACCTCCTACATCAGCTTCGAGCGCGACGCCCGCTGCCCGCGCCTGTTCAGCGGCCGGCGCGGCCGCCCCCTGACGGCCGTGCAGCTGGACGCCTTCTTCCGGCGGCTGCGCGCGCTCTCCGGCGTCGCCGTCACGCCGAGGATCCTGCGGATGTGTGCCCTCTACCGGATGCTGCGGGCCAACCCCGTCCGGGCCATGACCGTTGTGATGGGCCGCCGCACCCGGTAGTGGTGGAGGGCCGCCGCACCGCCGATAAAATGTCCCGATGAGCGCAGGAATCAGGATGGCCCGCACGAAGGATGCGCCGTCCCCCCCCTCAAGCCATGGGATGCGCGTGGCATCGCGCGCGCTTGCGGCAGTCCAAGGAGGCGCCTGCGCCAGCGTGGTCCGAGCCTGCACGCTCCTCGTCCTCTGCCTTGGGCTGCTCCTTTCCGGCTGCGGCCGGACGGCGGCTCTGGCGACCGCCCTGGGGACGGTCGCCCTCGAGCGGCTGCCGGCACCCCGGCCAGTCGCGGCCGGCGCGTCCGTGGCCCCCGCCGCCGCGCGGCCCTCACCTCCCCTGCACCTGCCCATGCCAGCCAGCGTCCGCGCGCTCTACATCAGCGCCTGGACCGCCGGGTCCGCGCTGCCGGCCGTGATCGCCTACCTCAGGGCCAACCGTCTCAACGCCGTGGTGATCGACGTGAAGGACAGCGGCGGGCGCCTGAGCCTGCCCCTGCCCGGGACGCAGGCCCAGGTCCTGGGCGCCGGCGACGGTGCGATCGCCGACCCGGCCAAGCTCCTGCGCACCCTGCACAGCGACGGGATCTATGTCATCGGGCGCGTCGTGGCCTTCGCCGACCCGTTCCTGGCGGCGAAGCGGCCGGGCCTGGCCTTACCCAGCCACCTGTGGGGCCAGCGCTGGGTGAACGCGCAGAACCCGGCCGTACAGGCCTACAACATCCAGATCGGGGCCGCGGCGGCCCGCCTTGGCTTCGACGAGATCCAGTTCGACGATCTCATCGTACCGGGCGCGGCTGGCGGCGCCGCCGTCGACGCGTTTCTTGCCGCAGCGACCGCGAAGATCCATCGTGTGCCGGTGGCCGCCGACGTCCTCGGCAGCGTCGCGCTGGCCACCGCGGACCAGGGGGTCGGCCAGGACTTCACGGTCATCGCGCACACGGTGGCGGTGGTCTCGCCGTACGGATCCGGCTGGAGCACCCTGGCCGCGGCCGAGGCGCGCACGGCCGACCTGCCCGTTGGCCACATCCGGCCCTGGATCCAGGACGGCGGTCCAGCTCAGGTGGATGCCGAGCTGCGCGCCCTCGCCGCGGCCGGCATCCACTCGTTCATGCTGTGGGATCCGGGCAGCGCGCGCCCGGCCGGCGTCGACTTCGGCCTCGTCAGGAAGGCACCGCCCGCAGTGCCGGCGCCGCAGTGGCTGCCGGCCGCATATGGGCTGGCGCCAAGCGGCGTGCCCGTATGGCTGCCGGCGCGGGTACCGGTCGCCCCGGCATACAGCGTCACCGACGTTGCGGACGGCAGCGGCTACGACGCCGTGCTCTGGTCCACGCCCGCGCCCCTGCCGGCCAACGACCCCGGCGCCATCGCCGGACAGCCGCTGCTGGTGATCAGCGGCGCCCGCATACCGGGTGACCTGGCGCCCCTGCCGGCCGTGATCCCGCCCGGCGCCGGCGTCCGCGTGGTGTGGCAGACGGGCGGGATGGCGTTTGAGGTCTGGGCGCCGGATCAGGCTTCCGCCGCGGCGGCGATCGACAGCATGCGGCAGACCCAGCTCACGGAAGGGCGGTAGAGCATGGCGCGACGGATGACGCTCCTGGCGATGGGCCTGACCCTTCTCGGCGCGGCGGCGTGCGGGCAGGCGGCGGCGCCCGGAAGACCCCTGGCGGCTGCGGCCCCGGTGGCGGTGGCGGCGCCGGCGGTGCCCCACCCAACCCCGGCACCCCGCCCCGTAACCGCTGATGCCGCGACCAAAGTCGCGGCACAAGTCGGCCCCTTCGTCCCGAACGAGCTCGGGGAGATCCCGATCCTGGAGATTCATAACGTCGCCAGCCCGGAGAGCCGCTGGGAGATCACGCCCGCCAATCTGCGGGCCATTGTGGCCAACCTGTACGCCAGCGGCTTCCGGCCCGTGACGTTCCGCGACGTGGTCGAGCGCCGCATCGACATCCCTCGCGGGTTCGCCCCGGTCGTGCTGAGCTTTGACGACGGCGACCCCAGCCAGTTCCAGTGGGCCCCGGGCGGCCAGGGCACCACGCCGGCCGCCAACTCCGCCGTCGGCATCCTCTGGAACTTCCACCTCGCCCACCCCAGCTGGGCGGCGGCGGCCTCCTTCTATGTGAACCAGAACCCCTTCGGCGGCGACAGCGCCGCCAAGATCAAATGGCTCGTCGCGCACGGCTTCGAGGTCGGCGACCACACGATGAACCACGTCGACATGAGCAAGCTCGACGCCGCGCAGATGCTGTACCAGGTCGGCGGGCTCGCGGCATGGGTGCAGAACACCGTGCCGGGCTACCACGTGAGCACGCTGGCGTACCCGTACGGCTTCAGCCGCAACATGCCGGCGACCGCGTGGACGGGCAGCATCAACGGGCAGAGCTACCACATCCAGGGCGCGCTGCTGGTCGCGGGCAACCCTGCCCCGTCGCCCTACAGCAAGGCGTGGAACCCGCTGGCCGTGCCGCGCATCCAGGTGGCCGACCCGTCGACGGTGCAGCGCGTCAGCGACCGCGCCCTGGTCTGGTCGGCCTGGGAGCCACGGCTGCTGGCCAACCATGGCGCGGAGCTGTACGTGTCGGACGGCAAGCCCGGAACCGTCACCATCCTGCCGGGCGAGCAGGCGCAACTGGCGGCGAATGTGCCGCCGGCCAGCGTGGTGGTGGGCAAGTGAAGGCCTGGGCGTCGCGTGGCTCGGGGCGGGCGCCGGCACGCGTCTGAAAGGGTTGCGCGGCGCCGGTGCGGCCCCGGTACGGGACGGCGGGCCCGCCTGCGGCAGGGCGCGGCGGTCCGGTCCCCGCCCTGCCCCACGTCGCGGCTACCGGAACCCCGCCGCCAGCGCGGGCGGCTCGCGCCGCGCCCGACTCACGCCGCCGGCGGGGCCGTCCCGTCGCTTCCGCCCTGGGCCACGGCCGGCACGGCGGTTGCCGGGGTGGGAGCCGGGGCCGCATCTGGGACGGCCGGGGCCGCATCTGGGACGGCCGGCTGGCCCACGGCGCGCACACTGGCCCGAATCTCTTCGGGGACG
>JAJYVM010000155.1 GCA_021792015.1 Bacillota bacterium
TACCTGGCGAGCGAGGCGGCCTTCGAGGCGGCCAACGCCGCCATGATGACCTTCGGCGGCTATGGCCTGGCGGCGGAGTACGACATCGAGCGCAAGTTCCGCGAGTCGCGGCTGGCCCTGATCGCGCCGGTCTCCAACAACCTGGTCCTCAGCTACATCGGCCAGCACGTGCTGGGGATGCCGCGGTCGTTCTGAGATGGGGGCTAGGGCCGCGGGCTGGGGTCGCGCTGCGGATGCGGGTGCGCCGTGGGATGCGGCGGCGATGATGGCGGCCGGGTCGTCATGAGGAGGGAACATCGACTGGGACCGACGCGACGGGGTCCTGCGGCATCGGCAGGCGAGGGAGCGGCGGCCGGGTCCCCGCCAGCCGCGGGTCGCGGCGGGTCCGGAACCCTCCAGCAATTTTTCGCCCTCGGCGATCTCGTGCCGCTATCGGTCTCCAGCGTGGGACCGCTGTTCTCCGTCGCGGCCACCGGCGGCGTCATGGCCGCGGCCGCCGGCTGGTGGACCCTGCCCGCCATCGCCGTGCTGGCCATCCCCTTCGTCATATCCAGCCTGGTCTTCCGGCTCCTGAACCGCCACTTCCCCCAGGCTGGCGCCTCGTACCACTGGTCCGCGCGGGTGATCGGCCGCGGGGCCTCCCGCTACCAGGCCTGGATCCTGATCCTCGCCTACTTCATCTCGATCCCGCCCATCGCCATCCCGGCGGCCAGCTACACCCTCTCCCTGCTGGCGCCGCATGCGCATCCCACCGCGGCCGCCCAGCTGGCCGTCAGCCTGTTCTGGCTCGCCTTCGCGGCCGTGCCGCTTCTGGGCGGGGGGCGTCCGACCGCCCGGATCACCCAGTTCTTCCTGGCGGTCGAGGTGGTGTCGGTGGGCGCCCTCGCCACCCTCGGCGTGCTCAACTGGCAGCGGCTGCATGTCCCCGTGCACTTTGGACCCATGCCGGTGGGCGGCATGCTGGTCGTGGCCGTCGTCGCGGCGACGATCCTGGACGGCTGGGAGATCGATAGCTACGCCAGCGAGGAGTCCCGGCGCCCGCGCAGCGACCCCGGCCGCGGCGGCATCATCGGCGCGCTGCTGGCCGTGGCCTTCTACGCCGTGCTCTACCCGCTGATGCTGGGCGAGACGCCGCTCAGCCGCCTGGCCAACGCGACCAACCCCCTCGCCGTCTGGGGGGCGCGGCTCATCCCCGGCGCCCCCTGGGTCATCCTGGTGCCCGTGCTGGCGTCGACGGCTGGGGGGCTGTGGTTGACGACCTTCATCCTGACCCGCGCCCTGTATGCGATGGGCCGGGAGGGGGTCCTGCCGGCGGCCTTTGCGCGCCTCAGCCGGCGCCGGGTGCCCCACGTCGCCATCATGGCCAGCCTCGCCGCCGCCCTGGCCGTGACGGCCGCCCAGGCGCTGTTTTCCTCGCTTGGCGCCTTCTTCGACCTCGTCCTCTCCGCCGCCGGGTTCTTCCTGCTCGCGGAGTTCTTCCTGGACGCGGTGACGGCGACCGTGTTCCTCGGCTTCGCCAGGCGCCGCGCCGCCAGCGGGGGGATGCCGCTGCCCCCGGGCCATCGCCTGCTGGGCGCCGCCGCCGCCCTGTCCAGTGTCGTGATGGGCGCGCTGCTCGTCGCCTTTTTCGTCTACGGCCCCGTGGCCATCGGGCGCGGCATCGACCAGGTGCTGGCGGTCCTGCTGCTGCTTGGGGTGGTCTTCGCCTGGCTGACGCGCGGCGCCCGGCCCGCATTCGTCTTCCACGGCAACGACGGCGAGCCGCACCGATCCCGCCGGCGCGGTGCGACCGCAGCAGGCCGCGACCTTTTGCCGGCCGCGCCCGAGGACTAAAGCCGCTGCGGCGCCTTCGGCGCAGCCTCGCCGCGGCGTGGCCCCGCCGGACGGCGCACAGGGACGGGGGGATCAGCATGGAGGAAACGGTGCTGCTGGAGTTCGTGGGCGATGGCGGGCGGCTGGCCCTCATCACCCTGAACCGGCCGGAGGTCAGCAACGCCATGGACACTGCGCTGGGCGCGCGCCTGGGGCAGGTGCTGGCCGAGGTGGACGAGCGGGCGGCCGTGCGCGTGGCCGTCCTCACGGGCGCGGGGGAGCGGGCCTTCTGCGCCGGGGGCGACCTCAAGGAGCGCCACGGCATGACGCCGGAGCAGTGGACGCGCCAGCACCGCCTCTTCGAGGATACGGCGCGGCGGCTGCGCGAGCTGAGAAAGCCCGTCTTCGCCGCCGTCAACGGGGCGGCCGTCGCCGGCGGGTGCGAGCTGGCCATGAGCGCCGACTTCATCATCGCCTCCGCCAACGCGCGCTTTGGCCAGAGCGAGGTGAAGGTCGGCATCATCCCCGGCGTGGGCGGCACCCAGCTGCTGCCGCGCCGGCTGCCGCTCGGCCGGGCCCTGCAGTTGCTGATGACGGGCGAGCTGATCGGTGCCGAGGAGGCCCTGCGCCTGGGCCTGGTGAACGAGGTGCTGCCGACGGTGGCTGACCTGCGGCGGCGAGCGCTGGAGCTGGCCGGCGCGATCGCGGCCAACTCCCCGGCCGCCATCGAGCAGGCCAAGCGCGCGGCGCGGGTGGGCCGCGACCTGCCGCTGGCCGAGGCTGTCGCCTTCGAGCTCGAGTGCTACCGCCGCATGGTGGACCATCCCGACCGCTACGAGGGTGTGGCCGCCTTCAACGAGAAGCGGGCACCGCGCTTTCAGGACGCGTACTGATGAACCGGTGTGCGCGCCCCGGGTGATCGCGCCACGTGGCCCTCGGACCAGGGCTGTAGCCCACGAGACTGACTGTGGGGCAAAATAAAGCCGAATGGGTGGGGTCGTTCGTGTTCAACAAGGTCCGCATCCAGCGCTTTAAGAGCTTCGAGGACACCACCGTCAGCCTTCCCAATCCGTGCCTCCTGGTGGGCCCCAACGGCGGCGATACGAGTTCGACTTGACGTCTGCGGTGGATGCTCTGATGGTGTAGAAGTGCGTGTGCGATCCAAATGAAGGGCCGTCGCCGCGGTGTCGAGACGCGCCCTCCATCGCGCCCAACGAGGGGTCAGGCGTGGCGGCTGAGTCCCCGCCAAGGTGCCGCCGAACGCCACGACCGCGGTGACCACCACGCCCACCATCCAGGTCTGCAGGGTGGCCAGGCGCCCGTCCGGCGAGTCGAAGCGGCTGTCGATCTTGGTGTCGAGGCGGCCAACTTCCGCGGTCAGCTTGGCGTCCAGACGGTCGACCTTCGTGTCGAGGGCGTCGATCTTGGGGGCGAGGCGTCCGATTTCCGTCGTCAGCTTGGGGGTCCAGACGGTCAATCTTGGCGTCAAGGCGCCCGAACTCAGTGGTGATCCTGGCGTGGAGCCGCTCCACCTCGCGCCCGACCCGCGCGTCCACCGCGCCAATTCGCGCGTCCACCGCGCCGAGGCTGGCGTCCAGCGCGCCGATCCTGGTGTCCAGCCCGTCCATGGCCGAGCGCAGGTCGTGAAGCCGCTCCAGGATGAGCCAGGCCGGCCCCACCGGCTCGCCCCCGAGGCCGTCGCCCCGCGCGGCCGCGTGCTCACACTCGTCCATGGCCGCAGCGTACCTGAATATGGAAAACATCGTCAAGGCAGGTGAGCCCCATTGGCAACCGACGGCCCCGTCCTGCCGCTTCTCGGCGTGCGCGTGCTCGACCTGACGCGCAACGTCGCCGGACCATACGCCGCCATGATCCTGGGCGAGCTGGGCGCCGACGTCGTGAAGGTCGAGCACCCCGGCCGGGGCGACGACACCCGTCAGTGGGGTCCGCCGTTCTGGGGCGGCGACGGCCCGATTTATCTGGCCATGAACCGAAACAAGCGCTCTGTAACCGTCGATTTGGGGGCGCGCAGTGCGCGCCCCATCATGGAGCGCCTGGTGGATCAGGCCGATGTGCTCATCGAGAGTTTCCGGCCCGGGGCGCTGGACCGCCTGGGCTACGGCTACGACTGGGCGGCGGCGCGCAACCCGCGCCTGCTCTACTGCAGCGTCACGGCGTACGGCGACGGGGGCCCGCTGCGCGACCGCCCCGGCTACGACCCCCTCATGCAGGCGTTCGCGGGGATCATGGCCATGACCGGGGAGCCTGGCGGGGAGGCGGTGCGGGCGGGGGTGTCCATCATCGACATGGGCACCGGGATGTGGGCGGCCCTCGGCCTGGTGGCGGCGCTGCGCCGGCGGGAGGAGACCGGGCGCGGCGAGCGCGTCGTCACGGCGCTCTATGAGACGGCGCTGGCCTGGATGAGCTACCACCTCACGACGCACTGGGCCGGGGCGACGCCGCGGCGCTATGGGTCGGGGACCTCGACCATCGCGCCCTACGAGGCGTTTGCCACGGCGGACGGCCGCCTGATGATCGCGGCGGGCAACGACGCGCTGTTCGGCCGGCTCTGCGAGGCGCTGGGCCTGCCGGGGCTGGCGGCCGAGGAGCGGTTTCGCGGCAACGCCGACCGGGTGCGCAACCGGGACGCCCTGCACGTGGCGATCGAGGTGGCGACCACGGCGTGGCAGACGGAGGCGCTGGCCGACGCCCTGGTGGCGGCGGGTGTGCCCTGCAGCCCGATCCGTTCCGTGCCGGAGGTGGCAGAGGACGCGCAGGCGGCGGCGCTCGGCATGTTCCAGCGCCACCCTGGGCTCGGCGAGATGCCCTCGGTGGGGCTGCCGCTGCGCATTGGCGGGGAGCGGCCGCCCCTGCGCCAGGCGCCGCCCAAGCGCGGGGAGCACAACCGCGAGGTGCTGGCCGAGCTCGGCTTCGCGGCGGCCGAGGTGGAGGCGCTGCTGGAGTCGGAGGCGATGGGGGCGACGGGGCCGGGCGGGACAGGAGAGCCGGGCGGGGCGAGCGGGCAGGGGTAGGCGGCCGCGCGGCGGCGGGCCCCTTTGTCCCTGGTGGCGAAGGGCCCGGGCCGCGGCGCCACGCGCCGGCTGACCGAGGCCGGGGAAGGGTTGCGCCTTGGCGGGCAGGTATCCCGGGATGCCCGGGCGGATGGGCTGCGCCGGGGATGTCGACCACGTGCGGGCTGGCCGCGGCGGGCTTTTTGGAGGCGCGGCTGCGTCTGGCCCTGGTCGCCGAGCTCAACCTGATCCCCGACTACGATGCCGCCCGGCGGCGCATGCTGCCGCGCGAGGTCGACTGGCGGCGCGCCCCGCCCGCATCAGGGCCTCCTTGACCGCCGACCGCGGCCTCCGCTAGACTTACGCCAACGCGGTGAGGGGCTCCATGCGGTGGCCGGCCGTGCCAGCGAGGGTCGCGGTGGTGGAAGCGACCTGCGGCGGTGCCGCGAAGCCAGGCCCCGAGCGGGCCGGGGGACGACCCCGGCGGGTGCGCCCGTTAGCGCGCGAGCGAGGCCGCCCCGCCGCCGCAAGGCAGGGGATGGCAAGCTTGGGTGGTACCGCGTGGGCTTTCCGGCCCCGCCCCAAAGGATGGGGCGGGGCCTTTGACTTGTGCGGGTGGCTGCCCCATGGCCATCCGAAGGGGGAACCGCCGCCATGATGTCGGGCGCTGAGATCCGCGAGAGCTTTCTCTCCTTCTTCGAGGCCCGCGGGCATCGCCGCGTGCCGTCGAGCCCCCTTGTGCCGGCGGACGACCCGACGCTGCTGTTCACCAATGCCGGCATGGTGCAGTTCAAGGACGTGTTCACCGGCCGCGCGCGCCTGCCGTACGCCCGCGCCGTCACCTCCCAGAAATGCATGCGCGCCGGCGGCAAGCACAACGACCTGGAGAGCGTGGGCCGCACGCCCCGCCACCACACGTTCTTCGAGATGCTGGGCAACTTCAGCTTCGGCGACTACTTCAAGGAGGCCGCCATCCCCTGGGCGTGGGAGTTCGTCACCCGCGACCTCGGCCTGCCGGCCGACCGCCTGAAGGCCACCGTCTTCCGCGACGACGACGAGGCCGCCGCGATCTGGCACCGCGCCGTCGGCCTGCCGGAGAGCCGGATCGAGCGCCTGGGCGAGGCCGACAACTTCTGGGCCATGGGCGACACCGGCCCCTGCGGCCCGTGCAGCGAGCTGCATTACGACCGCGGCCCGGCCTTCAGGGGCGAAGACCGCTGGCTGGAGCTCTGGAACCTGGTCTTCATGCAGTTCGAGCGGTCGGCCGACGGGCGCATGACCCCCCTGCCGCGTCCCTCCATCGACACGGGCATGGGCCTGGAGCGGGTCGCGTCCGTGATCCAGGACGTCCCCAGCAACTACGACACGGACCTGTTCCTGCCCGTGCTGCAGGCCGTCGCGACCCTGGCGCGCCAGCCCTACGACCCGGGCCCGGCCGGCTTCCCGTACCGCGTGATCGCCGACCACGCCCGCGCCTGCACCTTCCTGGTCGGCGACGGCGTCCGGCCGGGCAACGAGGGCCGCGGGTATGTGCTGCGACGCATCGCGCGTCGCGCGATGCGCTATGGCCACGCACTCGGTGTGGCCGGCCCCCTGCTGGCGCAGCTGGTGCCGGCGGTCACCGAGACCCTCGGCGGCGCCTACCCGGAGGTTGCCGAACAGGGCGAGGCGATCGCCGCCATCCTGCGCGCGGAGGAGGAGCGCTTCGCCGTGACGCTGTCCGACGGGCTGGCCCGCCTGGAGCGCGCCCTGGCCAGCGGCGGCCTGGACGGCCAGACGGCCTTCCGGCTCTACGACACCTACGGCCTGCCCGTCGACGTGATCGAGGACGTGGCCGCGGAGCGGGGGCTGCCCTTCGACCGCACCGGGTTTGAGGCCGCGCTCGACCAACAGCGCCAGCGCGCGCGGGCGGACCGCCGCCGGCGGCAGATCCGCTATGCCGCCACGGAGCTCGCTGACCTGCCGGCCACCGAGTTCGTCGGGTACAAGCGTCTGGAAGGGCCTGCGCGTGTGCTGACCGTCACGGCGGAGGGTGACGTCATCCTGGACCGCACGCCGTTTTACGGCGAGGGTGGCGGGCAGGTGGGCGACACCGGCTCGCTGAACGGGGTGCACGTGGTCGATACCCGCAAGACGCCCCGCGGCGTCTTCCTGCACCGAGTGGACGGGCCGGCGCCGGAGCCGGGCCGGCGGGTGAAGGCGGTCGTCGACGCCCCGCGGCGTCGCGCGATCGCCCGCAACCACAGCGCCACGCACCTGCTGCACCGGGCCCTGCGCGAGGTGCTGGGCGGTGAGGCCCACCAGGCCGGCTCGCTCGTGGCGCCCGACCGGCTGCGCTTCGACTACACGGCGCCGAAGGCGCCCTCGCCCTCGGATCTGGAGAAGGTCGAGTCGCTGGTGAACGAGCACATCCTGGCGGCGTTGCCCGTGAGCACCGTCGAGACCGGGTTGGACGAAGCCCGCGCGATGGGCGCCATGGCCCTGTTCGGCGAGAAGTACGGCGAGCGGGTGCGGGTCGTGCGGATGGGCGACTGGAGCCTGGAGCTCTGCGGCGGCACCCACGTCGGCAACACGGCCGAGATCGGCCTGTTCAAGCTGCTGTCGGATACCGGCATCGGCTCGGGGGTGCGGCGCGTGGAGGCCGTCACGGCGTTTGGGGTCCTTCACTATCTGGCGGCGCGAGACCGCCTGATCGAAGAGGCCGCAAGCGCGCTCAAGAGCCAGCCCGACGCCGTGGCGGCCCGCGCGCGGGAGCTGGTGGCCGACCTAGCCGCCCGAGACAAGGAATTGACCAGGCTGGCCGCGCGCGAGCAGCATGCGACCGGGCAACAGCTGCTCGAGCGGGCGCAGCCCCTCCGCGACGGGGCGCGACTGGTGGTCGGGCAGGTCCCGGCCGCCGACATGGACGCCCTGCGCCACCTGGCGGACCAGCTGCGGCAGGGGCTCGGCAGCGGGGCCGTGCTCCTGGGCGCCGCGGTCGATGGGCGCGTCCTCCTGCTGTGCGCCCTGACGCCGGACCTGCCCCCGCACGGTCTGCACGCGGGCAAGGCGGTTGCGGCCGCCGCGGCCCTGGTGGGCGGCGGAGGAGGGGGGCGTCCGGACATGGCGCAGGCCGGGGGCAGGGATCCGTCCCGGCTGGCGGAGGCGCTCGACGCCGGGACGCGGGCGCTCCGGGAGCAGGTGGGGCAGTGACGGCGCAGCTGGAGGCCCTGCTCGCCGAGCTGGCGGAATTCGGCCAGGCACGCGACGCGGCCGCCGCGTCGCACGTGGAGAAGATGCTGAACTGCGGTCCGGACACGGGGCGGCTGCTCTGGATCCTGGCCCGCTTCGGCCGCTGCCGCCGCGTGCTGGAGATCGGCACGAGCAACGGCTACAGCACGCTCTGGCTGGCGGATGCGGCCGAGCGGGTCGTCACCATCGAGCAGGACCCGACCAAGCGGGTCATGGCCCTGGAGAACTTC
>JAJYVM010000156.1 GCA_021792015.1 Bacillota bacterium
GGGGCGGGCCAGGGGGTGCCCGTGGGGGCGAGGGGTCGGCGGGCCGCAGGCCGAAAGCCGCCCGCCCCGTCGAGGCGTCCGCCGTCTGAGGCGTCCGTGGCAGCGGTGCTGGCCGCCGTCACGCACGGCTGAGGCCGTTCGCCCCTTCCCCCGGCCTGTGGCCGGCGTTGGGCTGTCCCCGTGCGCGGAGGCCCTTCGCAGGCGGCGCCGGACGCCATGCTGCGCGCTTGCGGTATCGTACACTTGGCGGGGAGGTGCGGCCGCGCTTGGCGACCGTGGTGCTGGAGCGCGAGTTGAAGCTGCAGGCCGACGCCGCCTTCGCCATGCCCGACCTCTCGGCCGTCCCTGGCGTGACGGCGTCCGTCGGTCCAGCGCAGCAGCTGGTGGCGGTCTACTACGACACGCCCAGCCTGGCTCTGGCGCAGTGGGGCGTGACACTGCGGCGGCGCGACGACGGCTGGACGCTCAAGGTGCCCGTCGGCGACGGCCACCACGTCCTCAGCCGGCACGAGGTCACCTTCCCGGGCGCGGGCGCGAGCCCGCCGCCGGCGGCGCTCGATGCCGTGGCCGCGCTGCTGATGGGCGAGCCGGTGGCGGCCGTGGCCGCCATCAACACCACGCGGCGCCTGCACCACCTGGCGGGCGAGGGCGGGCAGACCCTGGCCGCGCTGGCCGACGACGTGGTCGAGGTGCGGCGCGACGACGAGGCCGTCGCCAGCTTCCGCGAGCTGGAGCTCGAGCTCAGGCCGGAGGCGAAGCCCCGCCTGCGCAAGGCGGTGTCGCGTCTGCTGCGGGAGGCCGGCGCCCGGCGCGAGGCGGCCCTGCCCAAGCTCGTGCAGGCCCTGGGTGTCGATGCCGAGGCCGGGCCGGAGCCCCGCAGCCCGGCCGTGGACGCCGGCGCGAGCCTCAGCGCGGTGGTGCAGGCCGCCCTCGCCGCGGGCGCGCGCCGCCTGCTGGGCCACGAGCCGGGTGTGCGCCTGGACCTGGACACCGAGGCCGTCCACCAGGCCCGGGCGGCGACACGCCAGCTGCGGGCCCTTCTCGGCGCCTTCCTGCCGGTGCTGGCGGAGGGCGACCGCGTCGAGGGCCTGCGGGACGAGCTGGGCTGGCTCGGTCGTCACCTGGGGACCGTGCGCGACGCCGACGTGCTGGCGGAGCGGCTCCACCGCGGGGCGGCGGTCGACCTCGCGCCGGGCGACCGGCCGGCGGCGGACGCCCTGCTGGCCGCGCTGGCGCAGGAGCGGGCGGCCGCGCGCGGTGCGCTGCTGGAGGCGCTGCACGAGGAGCGCTGCGCCGTGCTCCTGCGCGAGCTGGTCGCGCTCGCCGGCGCGCCCGATGTGGTGAACGGCGCGGCGCACGCCAGAGACGTCCTGCCGGGGCTGGTCCACCGCCGCTGGCGCCGGCTGGCCCGCATCATCGCCGGCCTGCCGCCCGATCCCGGCGATCCCGACCTGCACCGTGTCCGCATCCGCGCCAAGGACTGCCGCTACCTCGCCGAAGCCGCCGCCCCCGCCCTGGGCCGTCCGGCCGAGCGCCTGGCCGCGGCCCTCGCCGATCTGCAGGATGTGCTCGGCCAGATGCAGGACGGGGTCATGGCCGAGGCGTGGCTGCGGCGCCGCGGCCGGCGGATGAGCGGCGGCCGGGCCCTGGTCGCGGGCCAGCTGCTGGCCGTCGCCCGCGACGATGCGGAATCGGCCCGCCACCTCTGGCGTGACGTGTGGTCCGAAGCCGCGGCCAGGGCACGGGCCATGGGGCTCAGGACCGGATCATAGCCGGGGCGCGCCACCCCACGCCCCGCCCAGCAGCCGCAGCCCGTTCAGCGCCACCAGCACGGTGCTGCCCTCGTGCCCCACGACGGCCAGGGGCAGCTGCAGCCCCGCGCCGAGCGTCAGCGTCACCAGCAGCGCGATGACGCCGACGGCGAACGTGAGGTTCTGGGCGACGACCCGGCGGGTGCGGCGACCGAGGGCGAACGCCTCCGGCAGGCGGCGCAGGTCGTCGGTCATCAGCACCATGTCCGCCGTCTCCAGGGAGGCGTCGTTGCCGGCCCCGCCCATGGCCACGCCCAGGTCGGCCGCGGCCAGGGCCGGCGCGTCGTTCACTCCGTCCCCCACCATGGCCACGGGCCCGAAGTCGCGCCGCAGCTCGGCGATGGCCGCGACCTTGTCCTCCGGCAGCAGGGCCGCGCGGAAGTCGTCCGTGCCGGCGCGCGCCGAGATGGCCGCCGCCACGCGCGCATCGTCCCCGGTCAGCATCACGACGTGGCGGATGCCGAGCCCCTTCAGCGCCGTCACCGCCGCGCGGGCGCCGTCGCGCAGGCTGTCGGCCAGGCTGATCGCGCCGAGCGGCGCGCCGTCCACCTCCACGAAGACGGGAGTCTCCCCGCGCCGGGCGACCTCCGCGGCCACGGCCCCGAATGCGGCCGCCACCTCCGGCGTGAGCAGGCGCAGGCCCCCGACGCGCGCCTCGTGCCCCTCGAGGTCGGCGATGACCCCGAACCCAGGCCGCTCCGCCGCCGACGTCACCTGGGGCAGCCGGACGCGCCCGCCCAGCCACGGCAGCGCGCCGCCTGGCTTGTGCTCGCCGCCCGCCACGACCGACGGCTCGAAACCGCCCTCCGCCACCGCGCACAGGCCGTCCCCAGCCGCACCCGGCCCTCCCCCGGGCGCCGCGACCGCGACCTCCGCCACACCTTGCTCCGCCGCCACCCCCACCGCGCCGCCCGCCCCACCTTGCCCCGCCGCCACATCGTGCCCCACCGCGCCGCCATCCCCCGCCGCCACGACCCACGGCGCAGCAGCCGCCGCCACGATCGCCTGCGCCAGCGGGTGAGGCGAGCGCGCCTCCACCGCCGCCGCGACCGCCAGCACATCGTCGGGCGCGACGCCCGCCGCCGGCAGCACCCGCCGCACCTGCGGCCGGCCCTGCGTCAGCGTCCCGGTCTTGTCGATGGCGACCACCTGCACCGCGCCCGCCTGCTCCAGGTGGCGCCCGCCCTTGAAGAGCACCCCGTGCCGCGCCCCCGCCGCCACCGCCGCCAGCAGCGCCGCCGGCGTCGCCACCACCAGCGCGCACGGCGACATGACCACCATCAACTCCAGAGCGAGGTAGAAGCTGCGCGACCAGTCCCACCCCAGCCGCAGCGGCGGGATGAGGAACACCGCCAGCGCCACCCCCACCACGGCCAGGGTGTAGTAGCGGTCGATCCACTCCGTCAGCCGCTGGCTCTCGGCCTTATGCTCCTCCGTCCGCTCCACCAGGCGGATGATGCGCGAGATGGCCGACTCCGACGCCGGTCGCACCACCTCGACGGCCAGCAGGCTCGTCCCGTTGATGGTCCCGCCGAAGACCTCGTCCCCCGGCGCCTTGTTCACGGGGATCGACTCGCCCGTGATCGACGCCTGGTCGACGGGCGAGCTGCCCTCGCGCACCACCCCGTCCGTCGCGATGCTCTCGCCGGCGCGCACAAGGAGCACATCGCCCGGCGCCAGCCGCTCGACGGGCACCCGCTCCTCCGTCCCGTCCGCTTGCCGCACCAGCGCCGTGTCCGGACGCAGCCGCACCAGCGCCCGCAGCGCGTCGCGCGTGCGATCGGCCACGAACTCCTCCAGCGCGTTGGAGAGGGCGAACAGGAAGATCAGGATGGCCCCCTCGTTCCACCGTCCGAGGACGGCCGCCCCCGCCGCGCCGAGGACCATCAGCATATCGATGCTGACCCGCCCGCCCCGCAGGGCGACCAGCCCGTCGCGCAGGCGCATCGTCCCGCCCGCGACGTACGACGCCGCGAACACCGCCACGGCCGCCCACGCCGGGGCGTGCAGCCACGGCTGCATGAGGAGGTCGCCGGCCACGAGGAACAGCAGGCTGGCCGCCGCCGCCGCGAGGAGGATCCTGGCCATCCGGCTGGATGTCGCTTTCATGGTCCCATCGTCCGATGGCCCAAGGGTGCACCGCTAGGGCCGCTGGACCGGTCCGGGCGGCGGGTTTTGCGAGCGGCGTCGCCATTGGCGCCGCCGCGCCAGTCCGATGAGCAGCGCCGCCACCGCGATGGCGACGATCCCGGCCAGCACCGCGCCCCGGTGGGCCCACCGCGCCGCCAGCGGCCAGAGGTCGCCGAGCGCCCAGCCGGCGGCGATCAGCCGCACGTTTCACGGCAGCGGGCCGATCGCCGACCAGGCGGCAAACGGGAGGACCGGCATCCCGGCTACCCAGGCGGGCAGCGACACCAGCCCGCGCACGAACGGCAGCAGCCGCGCGATCAGCACGGCCCGGTCCCCGTACCGCTTGAACCAATTGTCGGCCTGCGCAAGGTGGCGCGGCGCGATCATCACATAGCGGCCGTGGCGCAGAAGCAGCGTGCGGCCGCCGGCGCGCCCGATCGCATACTGGCCCAGGAACCCGGCGAGTTCCCCGACGGTTGCCGCAATGACGGCGCTGGTGAAGCCGATCCAACCTGTGGACGCCAGATAGCCCGCCAACGGCAGGACGATCTCGGCCGGGTGGTGGCGCCGATGCTCTGCGGGGACGTGAAGGCCATGAGGCCAAGGTCGCCATGGGCCGTCAGCACCACCGCAGCGCGGGCAGCCCTCCGCCACCGGCAGCATGCGCACGGGCTCGTCGCAGGCCTGGCCGTGGTGCATGCCCTCAGGCCGGCGGCGGCTCCCCCGGCCCGTCCACGTACGAGAAGCCGAAGCGGCCCTTCACGCAGAGGTGGCCGGCCGTCACGGAGCTGTCCGAAGGCGAGGTCACCTTGATGATGCGGTTGTCCTGCACGTGGAGCTCCAGCTTGCAGCCGACCCCGCAGTACGGGCAGATGGTCTCGGCGACGTGCTGGCGCTCCGGCGCCCAGCGCCCGGCCGCCCGCAGCCGCTGCTCCAGACTGGGCATGAGCGCGCCCGTCGGGCACACGGCCACGCAGTTGCCGCAGAAGACGCAGCGCGAGTCCAGGAGCGGCGTGTCGGCGCCCGTGTCGATTCTGGCGCTGAAACCCCGCCCGGCCGCCGTCAGCGCGAACGTGAACTGCGCGTCGGGCCCGCATGCCTCCACGCACTTGTAGCAGAGGATGCACTTGCTGTAATCCCGCACGTAGAGGTCGTTGTCGTCGCGCAGGGGCTCGGCAAGCCGGGCGGCCGCCTCGCCGTAGCGATCGGGGTCGGCGCCGTACTCGGCCATGTACGCCTGCAGCTCGGGCGCCGTCGAGGTGTCGACCGAAGAGCCCAGCAACTCGAACACCATGCGCCGCGAGCGGCGCACCCGCTCGGAGTCGGTGTGGATCTTCATGCCCGGGGCCACCTTGCGCGAGCAGGACGGCACCAGCGCCCGCGAGCCTTCGACCTCCACCACGCAGGCGCGGCAGACGCTGACGGGCGTGAGATTGTCATGGTAGCAGAGGACGGGCGCATCACGACCCGAGGCGCGCAGGGCCTGCAGGATGCTCTGCCCCGCCTCGGCCTCCATGGCGACGCCGTCCACAAAGATCTCCACTAGCCCACACTCCCGTTGAGGTCGCCCGCGCGCGGATGGCCGCGCGCCCCATCCAGCAGGGGCAAGGCGCTCATGATGGCGTTGGCGGCCGTCTGGCCGAGGCCGCAGATGGAGGCGTCGGTCATGACGGCGGCCAGATCCTGGAGGATGCCGGCGTCCGCGCTCCCGATCCGCTCCACCAGCTCCAGCTGCCGCTGCGTGCCCACGCGGCACGGCACGCACTGCCCGCAGGACTCGTCGCGGAAGAAGCGGGCGATGCGGGCCAGCACCTCGGGCAACGACGCGGTCTCATCCAGCGCGATGACGGCGCCGGAGCCCACGCTGCGCGCCTCGAAGGCCAGGGGCGTGTCCAGGGCGTCCGGGCCCAGGAAGGTGCCCGCCACGCCGCCGCAGAGCACGGCCTGCAGCCGCCGCCCCTGCCAGAGGCCGCCGGCCATCTTCAGCAGGTCCCCCAGCCGGGTGCCGAACGGCACCTCGTAGAGCCCCGGCCGCGTCACGTGGCCGCTGACGGCGAAGAGCTTGGTGCCGGTCGACCGCTCCGTGCCGTGGGCACGGAAGGCCTCGGCGCCCTCCAGCACCAGGAGCGGCAGGTTGGCCAGCGTCTCCACGTTGTTGATGACCGTCGGGCGGCCGAAGACGCCGTGCTCGGTGGGAAACGGCGGCTTGTTGCGGGGCTCGCCGCGCCGGCCCTCCACCGAGTTGAAGAGCGCCGTCTCCTCGCCGCAGATGTAGGCGCCGGCGCCGCGGAACACGCGCAGCCCCGTCGACCGGAGCCGCGCGGCGGCCTCCTCGTACTCCCCGCGAACATACACCAGGCCGTTTTTGGCGCCGACGGCCAGCATGGCGATGCGCAGGCCCTCGGCGACCAGCTCCGGCAGCTCCTCCATGACCACCCGGTCCTTGAAGGTGCCGGGCTCGCTCTCGTCCGCGTTGCAGATGGCCCACTTGTCGCCCGTCGCGCCCGCCACGGCCCGCCACTTCAGCGCGGCCGGGAAGGCGGCGCCGCCCCGGCCCAGAAGGCCCGACTTCTCCACCAGGTCGAGCAGGGCCGCGGGGCCCATCGCCTCGGCCTTGGCCAGGGCCGAGGGGCGCTTCGTCAGCACCCGGCGCACCTCGCCCGGCACCGGCTCCGGCAGGCCGTGCGCCGCCTCCGGCGGCACATGCCCGTCCATCGCCGCCTCGATCTTCTCGATGGTCGCCTCGCGGATGATCCGGTCCTGGACCACCGCCACCGGCGCGTGCTCGCACTGGCCGAGGCAGGGGACGGCCTCCCAGGCCGCAGGCGCCGCGGACTCCGCTTCGTGCGGGTAGGCGTGGCCCTGGAACCGGGATGGCGCGCCGTGGCGCGCCGACATGGCGTCCAGGCAGGCCCCGCGCAGCCGGCAGGTCACGTCGTCGCACACCTGCACCCGAACCGGGGCCGGCGGCTCCAGCCGCAGCATGGCGTAGAACGAGGCCACGCCCCACACGTCGGGGAACGGCAGCGCCATGCGGTCGGCCAGCTCGTGCAGGCAGCCGCGGCTCAGCCAGCCGTGCTCCTCCTGCACCGCGTGCAGCAGCGGCAGCAGCTCCCCGCGCGGCGGCGCGGCCTCCGACCAGCCCAGACGGGACAGGGCCGCCGCGACGGCGGCCCGCTCAGCTTCCGCCGTTGCCGACGGCGGATTGCGTTCCAACAGCGCTCGCCTCCCGGCCGATCTCCGCCTCCGACCACGCCCCGGCCGCGGCGACCCGCTCCACGGCGACCGCCGTGGCCTTGAACTCCGCCGTGCCGGACTTCGGGTCCCACGCATCCAGGGTCAGGATGTTGGTGGGCACCGTGTCGGGGTGGTGCAGGGTCATGAAGCAGAGGCCCGGGGCCAGCCGCGCATCCAGGTGGGCGCCCACCCGCAGCGCCCCGCGGCGGGAGCGCACCCGCACGAGGTCGCCCTCGCCGATGCCGAGGCGCTCGGCGTCCGCGGGCCAGATGCACAGCGCGTCCTGCTGCGGCCGGGCGGCGGAGTAGCCGCCCGACTGGGTCCCCGTGTTGTAGAACTCAAGGCGCCGGCCGGTCGTCAGCAGCAGCGGGAACTCGGCGTCCGGCGTCTCCGTCGGCCGCTCCCACTCCACCGCGATGAACGGCGCCCGCTTGCCCTCGACAGGCCACTGCCAAAGGCGCGCGTGCAGGAACTTCGAGCCCGGGTGGTCCTCCGCCGGGCAGGGCCACTGCAGCCCGCCCAGGGCCTGCAGGCGCGCGTAGGACATCCCGGCATGCATGGGCGAGAGCCGCCGCACCTCGTTCCAGACGTCCTCGGCGCCGCGGTACGACCAGCTCTGCCCCAGCCGCCGCGCCAGATCCTGCACGATCTGGATGTCGTCGCGGGCCTGGCCGGGCGGGTCCACGGCCTTCCGCATCAGCTGCACCCGCCGCTCGGAGTTCGTGACCGTCCCGTCGCACTCGCACCAGGAGGCCGCCGAGGGCAGCACCACATCCGCGATCTCGGCCGTCTGCGTCATGCAGATGTCCTGCACGACCAGCAGGTCCAGGCCCCGCAGCAGCGCGGCCACGCGGTTCTGGTTGGCCTCGCTCATCAGCGGGTTCTCGCCGATCACATACGCGCAGCGGATCTCGCCCCCCTGCGCTGAGTCCGTGAGCGGGCGGGGGCGACCCGCCCGCTCCATCGCCTCGAACATCAGGCTCTGGTGCAGTCCCGGCGTC
>JAJYVM010000157.1 GCA_021792015.1 Bacillota bacterium
ATCCGCATGAACTCGTGCTCGCGCAGCTCCCGGGCCACGGGACCGAAGATGCGGGTGCCCCGCGGCTCCTTCTCGTCGCGCAGGATGACGCCGGCGTTGTCGTCGAAGCGGATGCGGCTGCCATCCATGCGGTGCAGCCCGTGCACGGAGCGCACGACGACCGCCCGTACCACATCGCCCTTCTTCACCATGCCGCCCGGTGCGGCGGCCTTGACGGCGCAGACCACGACGTCGCCGATGTTCGCGTAGCGGCGGCGCGAGCCGCCGAGGACCTTGATGACCTGCATCTGCTTGGCGCCGGTGTTGTCCGCCACCGTCAGCCGCGTCTGCATCTGAATCATGGGATCCTCACTCCGCCCGCTGCAGGATGCGGACCACGCGCCAGCGCTTGTCGCGGCTGAGGGGACGGGTCTCCATCACCTCGACGCGGTCGCCGGCATGCGCCTCGTTGTTCTCGTCATGCGCCTTGAAGTGCCGCGTGCGACGGATGCGCCGGCCGTAGAGGCTGTGCGGCACAACGCGCTCGACGGCCACGACCACGGTCTTGTCCATCTTGTCGGACACGACGAGGCCGATCATGGTCTTGCGGCTCGGCCGCTCCTGGCTCGGTGTGATCATCGCCCGTCCCCTCCCGCCGCCAGCTCGCGCATGCGGAGCACCGTCTTCACCCGGGCGATGTCGCGCTTGACGTCACGGATGCGCATCGGGTTGTCGAGCTGGCCGGTGGCGGCTTGAAAGCGCAGCTTGAACAGCTCGCCCTTGAGGTCCGCCGCCTTGCCGGCCAGCTCCTCCTCGCTCAGCTCGGTCAACTCGCTAGCCTTCAGCGCTCTCACCCCCGGTGGCCTCGCGCTTGACGAACCGGCACTCGATCGGCAGCTTGTGGGCGGCCAGGCGCATCGCCTCGCGGGCGACCGACTCCTCCACCCCAGCCAGCTCGAAGAGCACGCGTCCGGACTTCACCACCGCCACCCAGTGGTCCGGTGCGCCCTTGCCGCCGCCCTGCCGGGTCTCGGCGGGCTTCTTCGTCACGGGCTTGTCCGGAAAGATCTTGATCCACACCTTGCCGCCGCGCCGGATATGCCGGGTCAGCGCCACACGTGCGGCCTCGATCTGGCGGTCGGTGATCCAGGCCGGCTGCATGGCCTGCAGGCCGTAATCGCCATGGCTGACGGATCCGCCGCTGTACGCGGCGCCGCGCATGCGGCCGCGATGCTGCTTTCTGTACTTGACGCGCTTCGGCATCAACATCCGCGGCAACCTCCAGTCCCCGGAACGGGCCCACCGGCACCATGGTCAGCGCCCGGCCTGAGGCCGCGCGCACCTAGTCCGTCCCGAGCGCGTCCACGGCGGGGGCGGCCGGTGCCGCGGCCGCAACCTTGGCCGCCGGCAGCACCTCGCCCCGATAGATCCAGCACTTCACGCCGATCTGCCCGTAGGTCGTGAACGCCTCGGCGAAGCCGTAATCGATGTCCGCGCGCAGGGTGTGCAGCGGCACGCTGCCGTCCGCCGTCCACTCCGTGCGGGATAGCTCCGACCCGCCCAGCCGCCCCGACACCATGATCTTCACGCCCTGCGCCCCGGCGCGCATCGTGCGCTGGGCCGCCTGCTTGATCGCGCGGCGGAATGCGATGCGGCGCTGCAGCTGCGTCGCCACGCCCTCGGCCACCAGCTGCGCCGAGAGCTCGGGCGAGCGCACCTCGACGATGTTCACCGAGACCTGGCGGCCCGTCATGCGCTCGAGGTCCTGGCGCAGCCGCTCGACCTCGGTGCCGCCCCGGCCGATCACCATGCCGGGCTTGGCCGTGTGCACGGTCACCTTCAGCCGGTTGGCCGCGCGTTCGAGCTCGATCAGGGCCACACCGGAGTCAAGCAGCCGCTTCTTGACGAAGGCCCGCACGCGGATGTCCTCGTGGAGCAAACTGGTGAAATCCTTGCCAGCAAACCAGCGGGCGTCCCACGGGCGGATGATGCCCAGCCGCATGCCCTTTGGATGGACCTTCTGACCCAAGCGGAGCGCCTCCCCTTTGAACCCGCTCGCGCGCGGGCGTCCGCGCGCTCTCGATCACCGCTCGCGCACGCCGACGCGTGCGCCTGCTAGCCCCTCTGGCCGACGATCACCGTGATATGGCACGTCCGGTGCAGGATGCGGAACGCCTGCCCGCGCGCGCGCGGGTGGATCCGCTTCAACACGGGCCCCTGGTCGACGAACGTGCGGGCGACGTAGAGATCGTCCTCGCGCAGGTCCAGGTTGTTCGTGGCGTTGGCCGCCGCCGACTTCACGACCTTCGCGACGGCGCGGGCGCCGCCGTTCGGCAAAAAGCGCAGGATGGCCAGGGCCTGCTCCACCGATTTGCCGCGGATGGCGTCGGCCAGGATGCGGGCCTTGTCAGGCCCGAGGCGCACGAACCGCGCCACGGCCCGCGCCTCCGACGTATTGGCCTCGTCCAGAACCCCGCCCATGCGGTGTGCCTCCCTGCCCTGTCTACTTCAGCGCCGTGGAGCGCTCGGTGTGGTGGCCGTGGCCGCGGAACATCCGCGTGGGGGCGAACTCCCCCAGCTTGTGGCCCACCATCTCCTCGGTCACGTAGACGGGCACGTGCTTTCTGCCATCGTGCACGGCCAGCGTGTGCCCCACAAAGTCAGGCACGACCATCGATGCCCGCGCCCAGGTGCGGACGACGCGCTTCTCGCCCTTGTCGTTCATCTGGGCGATCTTCTTGGCGAGGGCCGCGTCCACGTACGGGCCCTTCTTCAGCGAGCGCGACATCGCGATCCCTCCGTGCGCGCCACAGCGCGCCAGTTCCTACCCACCGCACGCAGGCGCGGCGGCATCCGGGGCTCTACTTCTTCCGCCGGCGCACGATCAGGGCGTCGGAGGCCTTCTTGTGCTTCCGGGTCCGCTTGCCGAGGGCCGGCTTGCCCCACGGCGTCTTGGGACCGGGCATCCCGATCGGGGCCTTGCCCTCGCCGCCACCGTGGGGGTGGTCGACGGGGTTCATCACGGAGCCGCGGACCGTCGGCCGCCAGCCCAGGTACCGCTTGCGGCCGGCCTTGCCGAGGCGGACGTTCTCATGCTCCACGTTACCGACCTGGCCGATCGTCGCCATGCAGTCCAGGCGAACCAGCCGCACCTCGCCGGAAGGGAGGCGGATGTGGGCCTGGCCGCCCTCCTTGGCCACCAGCTGCGCCTCGACGCCGGCCGCGCGCGCCAGCTGGCCGCCGGCACCGGGCCGGAGCTCCACGTTGTGTACGATTGTGCCGGTCGGGACGCGCTCCAGGGGCAGGGCGTTGCCCGGCTTGATGTCGGCATCGCGCCCCGAGACCACCGTGTCGCCGACCGCCAGGCCCGTGGGGGCCAGGATGTACCGCTTCTCACCGTCCACGTAGTGGAGCAGGGCGATGTGGGCCGAGCGGTTCGGATCGTACTCGATCGCGGCGACCTTCGCCGGCACCCCGGCCTTGTCGCGGCGGAAGTCGATGATCCGGTAGCGCCGCTTGGCGCCGCCACCGCGGTGGCGAACGGTGATCTTGCCCTGGGCGTTGCGTCCGGCCTTGCGCGGCCGCGGCGCCAAGAGGGCCTTCTCCGGCTCCTTCTTCGTGAGAACCGAGCGGTCGAGCGTCGACATCTGCCGCCGCCCGGCCGACGTGGGCTTATAGATCTTCACCGGCATCGGTGCTTTCCGCCCCCCGTGCTCAGATCAGCCCGTCGAAGAACTCGATCCGCTGGCCCGCCACCAGCTTGACGATCGCTTTCTTCCAGTCCGGGCGCCGGCCGGCCGTGCGGCCCATGCGCCGCGTCTTGCCGTGCATGCGCATCGTGTTGACGCGCTCGACCTTCACGTTCCAGATGGTCTCGACGGCCTTGCGGATCTCCACCTTGTTGGCGTGCAGGTCGACCGCGAACGTGTACTCGCCCTCGGCGATGCCCGCCATGCTCTTCTCCGTGACCAGCGGCCGCACGATGACATCGTGGACGTTCACGGCCGGAAGACCTCCTCGATCTGCGCAACGGCCGCCTTCGTCAGCACCAGCGAGCGCGCCCGCAGCACCTCGTAGGCGTTCAGGTCGCTGGCCGCGCGCACCACCACATCCGGCAGGTTGCGGCCGGAGAGCATGACGTTGCGGTCCGGCGCGGCCGTCACGACCAGCGCCCGCCGGTCGGCGAGCGGCAACCGGCCCAGCATCGCGGCGAACGGCTTCGTCTTCGCCTCACCCAGATGCAGGTCGTCGAGCACGCACACGACGGCGCCCGTGGCCTTCTCGGTCAGGGCCCCGCGCAGGGCCGCCCGCCGCGCCTTCTTGGGCAATCCTTGGCGGTACTCGCGCGGCTGCGGCCCGAAGACAATGCCGCCGCCCCTCCAGTGCGGGGCGCGGATGCTGCCCTGGCGGGCGCGGCCCGTGCCCTTCTGCCGCCACGGCTTTCTGCCGCCGCCGGCCACGAGGCCCCGGGTCTTGGTGGCGGATGTGCCCTGGCGCTGGTTGGCCAGGTAGGCGACCACGGCCTGATGCAGCAGCGCCGCGTCGGCCGGTGCGGCGAAGATGCTCTCGGGCAGCTCGCACTCGCCCAGAGCCTCGCCGTTGGTATTGTAAAGCGGCGCCATCGGCATCGCGGCTTCTCCTCCCCGACTACGCGCGGGCGGCGGTCCGGGCCTTGATGCTGGCCTGGATCGTCAGCCAACTGCCCCGGACCCCGGGCACGGCGCCCTTGACCAGGAGCAGGTTGCGCTCGGCGTCCACCCGCACCAGCTCCAGGCCCTGCACGGTCACCCGCTCGCTGCCCATATGCCCGGGCATCTTGCGCCCCTTGAACACGCGCGACGGCGAGGTCCCGGCGTTCAGGGAGCCGACGCGCCGGTGGTACTTGCTACCGTGGGTCATGGAGCCGCGGCCCGCGTGGTAGCGCTTGATCACACCCGCATAGCCCTTGCCCTTGCTGCGCCCGATCACGTCCACCAGCTCGCCGGCGGCGAAGATGCCGACGGTGACCTCCTGGCCTACGTCCGGCGCGTCCGGCCCGTCCCAGCGGATCTCGCGCACCAGCCGCCGCGGGGTGATGCCGGCCTTCTTGAAGTGGCCCGTCTCCGGCTTGTTGACCCGGCTCGGCTTCACGTCCCCGAAGCCCAGTTGGATGGCGGCGTAGCCATCGCGCTCCGGCGTGCGGCGCTGGACCACGGCGCAGGGCCCGGCAGCGACGACGGTGACCGGCACCTGCCGACCCTTGTCGTCAAAGATCTGTGTCATCCCAAGCTTTTTGCCGAGAAGGCCCTTGCTCATCGCGTCCACCCAACCCCTACAGCTTGATCTCGATGTCCACGCCCGCCGGCAGGTCGAGGCGCATCAGCGCGTCCACCGTCTTGGGCGTGGGATCGAGGATATCGATCAGGCGCTTGTGCGTGCGCATCTCGAACTGCTCGCGGATGTCCTTCTCGCCGTTCGGCGCCGTCAGGACCGTGTAGATGCTCTTCTCTGTCGGCAGGGGCACCGGACCGGCGACCTCCGCCCCCGTGCGCCGCGCGGTCTCGACGATCTTGCCGGCCGAGGCGTCCAGGATGCTGTGGTCGAAGGCGCGCAGCCGGATGCGGATCTTCTGTGCCATCCCGCGGTCCCCTCACTTTAGCCCGTGTGCGCGCGGGATGACCCGCGCTTGCCATTCCGGCGGCGGCAGCGCCGCCGCCTGCCCCTGCCTTGCCAAGGTCCATCGGGTCCTTCGGGTCCATGTCAGGGCGCCGGCGCGAGCCGCCGGCGCTCACACAGCGCTTTCCGCTACGAGCTGATCGCGGTCACGACGCCCGCACCCACCGTGCGGCCGCCCTCGCGCACCGCGAAGCGCAGGCCCTCCTCGATGGCGATCGGCGTGATCAGCTCCACGGCCATCTTCACGTTGTCGCCGGGCATGACCATCTCCACGCCCTGCGGCAGCGTCACGACGCCTGTCACGTCCGTCGTGCGGAAGTAGAACTGCGGCCGGTAGCCGTTGAAGAACGGCGTGTGGCGGCCGCCCTCCTCCTTGGTCAGGACGTAGACCTGCGCGTCGAACTTCGTGTGCGGGTGGATGCTGCCGGGCTTGGCCAGCACCTGGCCGCGCTCGATCTGGTCCTTCTCAACCCCGCGCAGGAGCGTGCCGATGTTGTCGCCGGCGACGGCCTGGTCGAGGAGCTTTCTGAACATCTCGACACCGGTGACGACGGTCTTGCGGGGCTTATCCTGCAGGCCGACGATCTCAACTTCCTCGCCGACCTTGACCGTACCACGCTCCACGCGGCCCGTGGCGACCGTGCCGCGGCCCGTGATGGAGAACACGTCCTCGACCGGCATCAGGAAGGGCTTGTCGATGTCGCGCTGCGGGGTCGGGATGTACGCGTCGACAGCGTCCATCAGGTCGAGGATCGGCTTGCAGGCCGGGTTGTTGGGGTCGCCGCCGGCCTCGAGCGCCTTGAGGGCCGAGCCGATGATCACCGGGATCTCATCGCCCGGGAACTCGTAGTTGCTGAGCAGCTCGCGGACCTCGAGCTCCACCAGCTCCAGGAGTTCGGGGTCGTCGACCATGTCGGCCTTGTTCAGGAAGACGACGATCGCCGGCACGCCGACCTGGCGGGCCAGGACGATGTGCTCGCGGGTCTGCGGCATGGGCCCGTCGGCCGCCGAGACCACCAGGATCGCGCCGTCCATCTGGGCGGCGCCGGTGATCATGTTCTTGATGTAGTCGGCGTGCCCGGGGCAGTCCACGTGCGCGTAGTGCCGGTTCTTGGTCTCGTACTCCACGTGCGTGGCGTTGATGGTGATGCCGCGCTCCCGCTCCTCGGGCGCCTTGTCGATCTGGTCGTACGCGACGTAGTCGGTCGACGTCCCCAGCTTGCTCAGAACAAGGGTGATCGCCGCGGTCAACGAGGTCTTGCCGTGGTCGACGTGCCCGATGGTGCCGACATTGACGTGGGGCTTGGTCCGCTCGAACTTCTTCTTGGCCATGGTCCCCTCCGACCTCCTCGTAGGCGGCAGCTCTGGTGGGTGCGGGTCCCCCCGCGCCCACGCGGGATCAACAATCTCAACGATCCTGGAACGGGCGGGCCCGCGGCGGGTGGCGCCGGTCACCGCCCGGACCCTGGCCGCCGGACCCTCCCGACAGAGCGCGCTAGCGTCCCTTGCCGGTGCCGCGGGCGGCGAGCTCCTCGGCCACCGCGCGCGGGACCTCCTCGTAGTGGTCGAACTGCATCGTGTAGACCCCGCGGCCCTGGGTGCGCGAGCGCAGGTCGGTCGCGTAGCCGAACATCTGCGCCAGCGGCACCATCGCGCGGATCACCTGGGCCCCGGAGCGGGCCTCCATGCCCTCGATGCGCCCGCGCCGCGCGTTCAGGTCGCCGATGACTTCCCCCATGAACTCCTCCGGGACGACGACCTCGACCTTCATCACCGGCTCGAGCAGCACGGTCTGGGCCCTGCCCGCCGCCTGCTTGAACGCCAGGGAGCCGGCGATCTTGAAGGCCATCTCCGAGCTGTCCACCTCGTGGTAGCTGCCGTCGACCAGGGTGGCCTGCACGTCGATCACGGGATAACCGGCGAGCGTCCCGGCGGCCAGCGCCTCGCGGATGCCGGCCTCCACGGGGGCGATGTACTCCCGCGGCACGGCGCCGCCGACGATCTTGTTGACGAACTGGTAGCCCCCGCCCGGCGGCAGCGGCTCGAAGTCCACCACCACATGGCCATACTGGCCATGGCCGCCGGTCTGGCGCACGAAGCGGCCCTCGCCGCGGGCGGGCTTTCGGATGGTCTCCTTGTAGGCGACCTGCGGCGCGCCCACGTTGGCCTGGACCTTGAACTCGCGCAGCAGGCGGTCGCGGATGATCTCCAGGTGCAGCTCGCCCATGCCGGAGATGATGGTCTGGCCCGTCTCCGGATCCGTGTGGATCCGGAAGGTCGGATCCTCCTCCGCCAGCTTGGCCAAGGAGGCGCCCATCTTGTCCTGGTCGGCCTGCGTCTTGGGCTCGATGGCGATGGAGATCACGGGCTCGGGGAACTGCATGGCCTCGAGCACGATGGGGGCGTCCTCGTCGCAGAGGGTGTCGCCCGTCGTGGTGTCCTTGAGGCCGACGGCCGCCGCGATATCGCCCGTGGCCACCACCTCGATGTCCTCGCGGTGGTTAGCATGCATCTGCAGGAGGC
>JAJYVM010000158.1 GCA_021792015.1 Bacillota bacterium
GGCGGCGCTCACCATGGGGTCAAGCCAGAGGCGCCCGGTGAGCCGCATGAGGACGGCGGCCGCCAGGACTCCGGCCCAGGCGGCGGCCTACCCCATGGCATGCAGCCAGGCGCTGCGGACGTTCAGGTTGCCGGCGTGGGCGTGGCCGTGGCCCAGAGACCCAGGCCGATCACCAGGTTGCCGGCGAGGCCGATGCCCGCGACGACCAGCATGATGCCGGACGGCACGGCGACAGGGTGGCGCAGACGTAGGACGGCCTCCACCAGAGTGGGCGGGGGCAACCAGGATCAGGACACCGGCGTTGAAGAGGGGGGCCAGGATGCCGGCGCGGTGGTAGCCGTACGTGCAGTGCGCGGTCGCGGGCCGGTGGGCGAGGCGCGCCGCGTACCAGGCCAGGACCAGCGAAAGCACGTCCGTCAACATGTGCCCGGCGTCGCTGAGCAGGGCCAGGCTGTGGAACAGCGGGCCGCTCACGGCCTCGGCCGCGAGGATGACGGCGGCGATCCAGACTGCGCCGCCGAGAAAGCCCTCCGCGGCGTGGCCGTGGTCGTGGTCGTGATGGTCGTGCTGACCGCGCCGCGGTGGTCGTGGTGCGCCGGCACACGCTCCAACCCACCCCCGCTCAGAATTGCACGAACACGAGGATCCCAACGACGAGGAGCACGAGGGCCGAGACCAGGTGGCCGTTCTGGTCAAGCCAGGGCCAGCTCATCTGGTAGCCGCCCGCCGCCGCGGCCAGGGTCAGCCCGACGAACGTGGCGAGCGTGGCCGCCGCGGAGGTCGCCAGGGCGCCGACCGCAATGGCGACGCCGATGGCGGAAGCCGCCAGGAAGACCGGCACGATCAGGTCCGGCGAGGCGGCCACGCCGAAGGGCACCGCAATCCCGCCAGCCAGCCGCAGCGGCCAGGGGCACCCAGTGGTCCGGGAGGATCGAGTGCGCAATGGAAACGCCGGCGGCGGCGACCAGAACCAGCTAGATCGAGGTCATGGCTCAGAGCGCGAAGTAGCCCGCGAGGGCTGTCTTCAGGCGCTCGATCTCGGCGTCGACCCCACCGGCCGCCGCGGCATCCCGCACGCACGCGTTGAGATGGTCCTCGAAGACGAGGCGCGCCACCTGGTTGACGGCGGACTTCACCGCCGCGAGTTGGATCAGGACGTCCTCGCAGGGCCGGTCCAAGGCCAGCATCTCGCGGATCGAGCGCACGTGGCCCTCGATCCGCGCCATGCGGGCCAGCATCGGCTGCCGCTGGTGGCTGCGCCCTTCCGCTGCGTCGGCCAGGGGGATCCCCCCGGGGGGGACCCTACCTATCAGAACAGCGCCTTGAGGCGGGCCAGGTCGAACGGCTTGGCCTGGCAGGCGGCGATGATGCGCGCCTCGCGCTCGGCCACAGCCGCCACGGCGCTGTCGATGTCCGCGGCCACCGACTCGGGGACGCTGGTCACGCCGTGCTTGTCCGCGTGAATGATGTCGCCCGGCCTCACCTCCAGGCCGGCCACCGTGATGGGGCCGCCGAAGTCCACGACGTGGACGAAGGCGTGGGACGGGAGCACCGTCGCGGCGAAGAAGTGAAAGCCCAGGTCCGCGACCTCGTCCAGGTCGCGCACGCCGCCGTCGGTGACGGTGCCGAGGCAGCCGAGCGCACGGTGGATGTTCGCCTGGACCTCACCCCACATCGCGCCGATGGGGGACGGGTCCAGGTCCTGGACGACCACGACCCGGGGCTCAGGGATGGAGAGCACATAGTCGAAGTACTCCTGGCGGGACGGGGCGCGGCCGCGGGCGTCGGGCTGGCCCGCAATGCTGGTGACCGTGACGGCGTGGCCGACCATGGGGCCGAGCGACGGGAACATGCAGCGGATGCGGGGGGCCATGAAGCCCTGGTTGCGGGGGCGCACCTTGAACTCCTCGATCGCGTTGCAGACGGTGGGCGTGCTGTGGCGGGCAAGGCGCTCCAGGACTTCGCGTGAGACCGGCATGGCAGTCCCTCCCGCAGGTCGGTTCGGGCCGCGGGCGGGCCGGACCTGCGGGGTGCCGGCGACCGTGCTGGTCCAAGCCGGAACTGGTCGATATAGTCTGAGCGACAGAGTCGTCGAGCCGAAGCGAGGGAGGCGGCGCCGGGGTTGCCAACAGTGCTCGAAGAAGCCGGCTTTCGGTTCGGCTTCTTCAGCGCCGACCGATTGAACGAGCCGCCACACATTCACGCCATCGGCAGCGGCGGGAGCGCGAAGGTTTGGCTGTCGCCAGTTGCCCTTGCCTGGGCAAGAGGTCTCACAGCCGCGGAAATTCGAACAGTGCTCGCGATAGTCCGACGTGAAGCCGACGGCATGCTGGCCGCATGGCGGCGATACGGGGAGGGCTGAGGAGATGGACGGCAAGGCAGTGCGAATTCGACTCCACCCGCAGGCCGTCAAGGTGTCGTTCCCCGGACCGGATGCCTTCACAGTGGAGCTGGCCGACGGAAGATCGATCACTGTGCCGCTGGCATGGTTTCCGCGCCTGCTGCGTGCGTTGCCTGACCAGCTGGCCCGGGTTGAGATTCAGGGTCAGGGCACGGTGCTGCGCTGGCCAGACGTCGACGAGGACATCTTGGTCGAGGGCCTCCTGGCCACCGACGAGATCGCGGTGTGGCCAGATGCGAACATGGGCCTCGACAAGCCCGCATCCACAAGTCGGACCCGGCGCTGACTACCCCTTCGGCCGGACCACCGAGACGCCCGTGCGCGACGGCTCGAAGTGCTGATGCAGGCGGGCATTCACGTCCGCCAGGGTCAGGCCGTCCAGCAGGCGGCCGTACGCGAAGAGGTCGCTGCCCGCGAAGTAGGTGGCGTTCAGGGCGTACGAGAGCGACTCGGGCGAGTTGAAGCTCGCGGCGAACTCGCCGGCCATGCGTCGCTTCTGGCGCTCGAACACGGCGGGGTCGATCCCGGTCGCCAGCAGCGACTTCACGCCACCGATCCAGGCCTCGGCGAAGGCGTCGGGGTCGGAGGTCTCCCCGGATAGGACCGACAGGCCGAAGTCGCGCTCGCCGTGGTAGTACGAGTGGAAGGTGCCGTCGATGCGGCCGGACTCGTACAGGCGGTTATAGAGAGACGAGGACTTGCCGGCCAGGGCCTCCAGGCAGATCTCCGTCGCCATGTCGCGGACCAGGACGGCGTCACCGGACACGGCCGTGTCGGTCTCCTTGAAGCCCAGGGCCACCACGGGGCGCGCGACGGCCATCTCGGCCTCCACGCGGGGCGTGGCGATGGCGTCGGGCTCGCCGGCCACGTCGCGGTCGATGCTGCCCTGCTCCGGGCGCGGGTGGGCGAGAAGCGATGCCTCGACCATGGCGGCCACCTCTGCCGGGTCCACATCGCCCACCACGGACACGACCATGTTGCTCGGGTGGTAGAAGGTATCCCAGCACATGCGCAAGAGGTCCGTCGTGATGGCCTCGACCGACTCCACCGTCCCGGCGATGTCCAGGCGGAAGGGGTGGCGCTGGTAGAGGGCGGCCTTGAGGCCCTCGGACAGGCGCCAGCCGGGGTTGTCGCGGTACATGCGGATCTCCTGCTGGATGATGCCGCGCTCCTTGTTGGTGCCCGCGTCCGTGAAGTACGGCTGCTGCACGAACTCCAGCAGCAGGCGCAGGCTGTCGGCGAAGCGGTCGGTGCACGAGAACAGGTACGTGGTGTTCGTGTACGAGGTGAAGGCGTTGGCGGATGCGCCGTATTCGCTGAAGCGCTCGAACGCGTCGCCGTACTCCTGGGCGAACATCTGGTGCTCCAGGAAGTGGGCGATGCCGTCGGGGACGGTGGTCCAATCGCCACCCGCGCGGCGGAAGCGGCTGTCCACGCTGCCGTAGCGCGTGGCGAACGATGCGAACTTCTTGTCGTAGCCGGGGCGCGTCAGCACGAATACCGGCATGCCGTGGGCAAGCCGGGCCTCGTAGAGGTCCTCGCCCAGGCGGGGCTCGCGGCGCTTGGCCACGGTCGCGCTCATGCCGACGCTCCTTCAACTCCGCGACCGTGCGGGGCAGACCCGCCCGATCCATCCTGCGGAGAGGTCAAGAAGTACACGGTGTCGAGGCGGACATCGCGCGCGACGGCGGCCACATCCGCGTCCGTGACGGCGTCGATGGCGGCCAGGCGCTCCTCGAGGGTGCGCGGGGCGCCGACCATCGACTCCTCGGCGGCCACGTCGATCATGGCGCCCGGCGAATCCTCCGCCGAGCGCAGGCGGTTGCGGAGGCCGCTGCGCGTCTGGTCGAACTCCTCACGGCTGATGCGGCCGGCGGCCATGTCCTCCACCTGCTGCTCGATGATCCGCAGGGCCTCGTCGCGGCGCTCGGGCTCGATGCCCGCGGCCACCAGCAGCAGGCCCTTCAGCGACTCGTAGCGCGAGGAGGCGTAATAGGCCAGGCTGGCCTTCTCGCGGACGTTGCGGAAGAGCTTGCTGTGGGGGAAGCCGCCCAGGATGCCGCTATACATCATCATGGCGCCGTGGCGGGGCGAGCCGAGGGTGACCGGCGTGCGGTAGCCGAGGTTCAGCTTGCCCTGGTCGACGGGCTGCGTCTCCGTCACGCGGCGGACCTCGGCCGGGGCCTGGCCCGGGGCGGGCGCGGGGATGGCGCCGGCGCCGCCCAGGTGGCCGAAGGCGGCGGCGAGCTCGTCGCCAAGCGCGGGATCGCCGCCCACGGCGAAGACGTCCGCCGGGGCGTGGGCGATCAGGTCCTCATAGCGGGCCGTGACGGCGGCCGCGTCCACCTGGGGCAGGTCCTCCAGGCGACCGTAGGCATGCAGGCCGAAGGGCTCGCCGCGGTACATCTCCTCGATCAGGCGCATGCCGGCGTACCGGATCTTGTCGTTGATCAGGGCCTGGATGCGGTGAGCGAGGTTCTCCTTCTCCTGGGCGACGACGTCGCCGCGCAGCAGGCCCCCGGCGTCGCGGGCCGGCTCCAGCAGGAGCTCGCGCAGCAGGCCGACGCTGCCGGCGACGGCCCTGGCCGCCTCCGGCAGGAAGCGGTCCTCCACGGCGTCCACGCCCACGTAAAGGCTCTGCGACTCGCCGATCTTGGCCACCCCGGCGCCGAGGCTGGCGCCATAGAGCTCCTCGCAGCGGCGGGCCAGGTCGCCGAGGGTGGGCAGGGCGCGGGTGCCGCGGGCCAGGACATGGGGCACGAGCGCCGTCCACGTCACCATGTCCGCCCGCAGGGGGGCGTGGAGGTAGACGCGGATGGTGACGGTCTTGAACTTGCTCGACGGGGTGTGGAAGACGCGCACCGCTACTCCCCCAGCCAGTCGCGGCGGTAGCCGGTCAGGCTGCGCGAGCCGTCGGCGGTCACCACCACGTCGTCCTCGATGCGGATCCCGCCGTGGCCGGGGATGTAGACGCCGGGCTCCACGGTGTAGACCATGCCCGGCTGCAGGATCTCGGCGCTGCCGTCCACGATGTAGGGCGCCTCGTGGTCCTCCAGGCCGAGGCCGTGGCCCGTCCGGTGGGTGAAGTATTCCCCGAGACCGGCCGCGGCGATAATCTTGCGCGCCAGCTGGTCGACGGACTCACAGGTCGCGCCGGGCTTACCGCCGAGGCGGGCGGCCTCCTGCCCGGCCAGCACGGTCCTGTACGCATCCGCCAGCTTCTGCGGGGGCTTGCCCACGCAGAACGTGCGGGTGATGTCGGCGTTGTAGCCGCCCGAGAGGGCGCCCATGTCGATCCAGACCAGGTCGCCGGCCTCCAGCATGCGGTCGCTGCTGCCGGCGTGCGGCAGGGCACTGCGGGGGCCGGAGGCGACCAGGACGCCAAAGCCGGAGGCGCTGTCCTGCTCCAGAAGGCTCCGCTGGATGGCGCGCTGCACGTCGCGCTCGCTCTTGCCGGGGGCGATCAGCGGCCGGCCAGCCTCCAGGGCCGTCTCGGCGATGGCGACGGCGCGCTCCATGGCCGCGATCTCGGCGGCGTCCTTGATCATGCGCAGGGCAGCCGCGTCCGCGCCGATGTCCTCCCACTCCGTCCGCGGGCAGACGGCGTCGATGGCGCCCCGCTCCAGCAGGCGCATCGTCAGGAACTCGGCGCCGAGGCGGGGGCGGGCCTTGCCCCAGGGGGCGAACGCGCGGGCCACGGCCGAGGCAGGGCCGCTCTCGTCGCGCCAGGTGAATGCCCTGGCGATGCCGGTGGCCTCGCGGGCGCGCTCGGCCTCGAAGGCGGGGGTGACCAGGAAGGGGTCGCCCTCGGCGGGGTAGACGGCCATCAGCAGGCGCTCGCTGGTGTGGGCGCCCCAACCCGTGAAGTACAGCATGTTGGGGCCGGGGACCAGGATCCAGGCCGTGAGCCGCTTCATGCGCATGCGCGCCTGCATTGCCGCGATGCGTGCGGCGTGGACGTCATCCGCCAAGGGCGATCGCCTCCTGAGGCGCGCGGGCTGGCCGCGCGCGAGCGGATCGGACGAGACCTGCCTTCGCCCGGAACGTCACCCGAAGCGCCAAATGCGCCGCCAGCGCGACGCGCTGGCGGCACAAATGCTCGGTCTCGTCGACCCGGACCCGGGCCCTACACGACAGCCTTCTTGGTGTTCAGGATCTCATCGAGCTCGTCACCCACGATGGTCTCCTTGTCCAAGAGGCGCTGCGCCAGGTCGTCCAGCTTGTCGCGATGGTCGCGGAGGATGCTCACGGCCTTGCCGTAGCATGTCATCACGATGTGGTTGATCTCACGGTCGATCGTGGCCGCGATCTCTTCGGAGAACGAGCGGTCGCGGGACAGGTCGCGCCCCAGGAACGGCGTGTCGAGGCGGTTGCCGAAGGTGATCGGGCCGAGCTCCTCGCTCATGCCGAACTCCGTGATCATGCGGCGCGCCATCTTCGTCGTCTGCTCCAGGTCGTTGGCGGCGCCGCTCGTGATCTCGCCGAAGACGAGCTCCTCGGCGGCGCGGCCGCCCAGGGTCATCGTGATCCGGTCCAGGATCTCGTTCTTGTTGATCAGGTAGCGGTCCTCGATCGGCATGGTGATCGTCACGCCGAGGCCCATGCCGCGCGGGATGATCGTCACCTTGTGCAGCGGGTCCACGTTCGGCAGGAGCTTGGCGAGAAGGGCGTGGCCGCTCTCGTGGTAGGCGACGACCTTCTTCTCCTTCTCGCTAATGATGCGGCTCTTCTTCTCGGGGCCGCCGCCGATGATGCGGTCGATCGCCTGCTCCAGCTCTTCCATGCCGATCTTCTTCTTGCGCTTGCGGGCCGAGAGCAGGGCGGCCTCGTTGACCATGTTCTCCAGGTCGGCGCCCGTGAAGCCGGGGGTGCGCCGGGCCAGGACGTTCAGGTCCGAGTCGTCGTCCAGGGGCTTGTTGCGCGTGTGCACGCGCAGGATCGCCTCACGGCCCGTCAGGTCCGGGCGGTCGATCACGATCTGGCGGTCGAAGCGGCCGGGGCGCAGCAGCGCCGGGTCGAGGACGTCCGGCCGGTTCGTCGCGGCCATGATGATGATGCCCTCGTTGGCCGAGAAGCCGTCCATCTCGACAAGGAGCTGGTTCAGGGTCTGCTCGCGCTCGTCATGACCGCCGCCGTACCCGGCGCCACGCTGGCGGCCGACGGCGTCGATCTCGTCGATGAACACGATGTCGGGCGCGCTCTTCTTGGCCTGTTCGAACAGGTCGCGCACGCGGCTGGCGCCGACGCCGACGAACATCTCGACGAAGTCGGAGCCGCTGATCGAGAAGAAGGGCACGCCGGCCTCGCCGGCGACCGCCCGCGCGACCAGCGTCTTGCCAGTGCCCGGGGCGCCATAGAGAAGCACGCCCTTGGGGATTCGTGCCCCCAGGGCGAGGTATCGTTTCGGATGTTTAAGGAAGTCGACGATCTCGGCGAGCTCTTCCTTGACCTCCTCGATGCCGGCGACATCCTCGAAGGTCACGCGCTTCTTCGGATCGTCCTGGTGCATGCGGGCGCGGCTGCGGCCGAACTGCATCACGCGGTTACCGCCACCCTGCGTCTGCTGCATGATGAAGAAGAACGCAGCCACGACGAAGAGGATCGGCAGCAGGGTCGACAGCAGGGCCGTGTACCAGGGGGTGGTCGCGGGCGGGGTCACGTGCACGTCGATGTTGTGCTGGGCCATGCTCGCGATCAAAGCGGTGTCGTTGGCCGGCGCGACCGTCTGGAACG
>JAJYVM010000159.1:0-6511 GCA_021792015.1 Bacillota bacterium
GGCGCCGGAGACGGCCATCGCGACGATGGTGACCAGGGAGCGGCCCAGGCGGTCCGCCAACCAGCCGGCGCTGCCGCAGCCCGCCGCGCCGACGCCGATCACGGCAAACGCCATGAAGTTGGCGGCGCTGGTCGCGCCGGGCAGCCGCGCCTGCCGGAAGCTGGCCAGGATGAAGGCCGGCACCCACGCCCACATGGCGTAGAGCTCCCACATGTGGCCGAGGTAGCCGGTGAGGGCCAGGCGGACGCCCCGGTCGCGGACGGCACGGGCGGCGAATGCCGGCTCGAAGCGCGGCGCGGGGGCGGCGAAGGGCCCGTCGCGGAAGGTCGCCAGGAGGATGAGGCCGCCGGCGGCGGCCGCCACGCTCGCGCTTACCAGCACCGGCCGCCAGCCGGCCACGAACAGCCCGCTGAACAGGTGGGGAGCGGCCGAGCCGAGGGTCAGGGCGCCAACGACCGCGCCGATGGCCAGCCCGCGCTCGCGCACGAACCAGCCCGCCGCCATCTTCATGCCGATGGGATAGACACCGGCGAGGAGGGCGCCCGTCGCGAAGCGCAGGGCGAGCACCCCCCATGGCGTCGACGTCGGCACCGCCAGGATGGCAAGGTTGGCCAGCGCCGCCAGCCAGCTGGAGACGGCGAACAGCCGGCGGACCGGAACCACGTCAGGCAGGTTGAGGATGGCGCTGGCGAGCGTGCCAGCGACGAAGCCCATCTGGACGGAGAGCGTCAGCCACGTCTGCGTGGCCGCCGAGAGGTGCCAGACGGAGGACAGCGCCGGTGCGACGGCCGTCGCCGAGAACCAGAGCGACATGCCGCAGATCTCGCCCAGGCAGAGGATCCCGAGGATGCGCCAGCGGACGGAAAGGCGCTCGGGGCCGACGGACGCCGCGGCGGCAGGCGTGGCGCTCACGGGGCCGGCGCGTGGCGGCGGTGATCCATGATGGCGCCAGGCTTTCGCCCGTGCGGGCGACAAGTCCTGCGAGGCGTCATGGCGCCAGGAGGGCGTCCCAGCCGAGCCAGCTCGTGCGGTTCGCCGCCTCCCAGCCAAAGGGCAGACCGAGGAGGGCGAGCCGGACCGCCCGCCCGCCCGACCCGACATCGCCCATCACCACGGCGCGGTCCGACCCAGCAAGATGCCGCCAGGTCACGGCGCGCAGGGGGTAGGTCAGGGCCGCCGTCACGCACTCGGCGTCGAACAGCGCCGCGTACGCGAGCGCCTGGTGCACGTCAGCCCGGTGCGCGGCCTGCGCATCGACCGTGAGGGCACGCCAGCCATCCGCGTCCAGGCCGGCCAGGTGCGCCTTGTACTTGGCGTCGAAGATCACCACGCGCCGGCCCACGCGCACCACCACGTCCGGCGCCAGGTGGCCCAGCGAGGCCGCGGTGCGGCTCCGCCAGCGGACGGGGATCTGTGCCGTGCGCTCGCGGGCCGTCGCGACAGCCCCGCCCACCGTCGCCGCCCAGGCGCGTGCCTGCCCCTCCACGAACCGCTCCCAGAGCCCGTCGAGGTTGGTCGCCCATGCCAGGCCATCGGCCTCGGCCGCGCCGCCGAGCCCGCGGTCGTCCGCCACCCAGCCCAGGGCCTGGCGCCCGGCGCGCACGACCGGATCTGCAAGGCCAAGGCTTTTCGACGCGGGACTGGGCCGGCGGGGCACGACGTCCGTCAGACCGGTGAGCAGCGTGAGGGCCTCGGTGGCCAGCTGCGCGGAAAGCCGGTCCCCAACCGACACCGCCGCGAGGAGGCGGTGGAGCCGCTCCAGGGCCCAGCGCACCTCGGCGCGGACCTGCGCGTCGGCCGCCAGCTCGGGAAAGCGGCAGGGGAACTGCTGCCAGGCGCCGCGCGGCAGCTGATGCGCCGCGTACTGCGGCCACCGCACATGGCCGCGCACCCGCGGCAGCACGGCCTCAGCCATCTCGTGGCCCCGGGCCAGGTGGCCGAGGAGGTCGCGCAGGCGGGCAATGGCCGGTCCGGCGATCACCCAGGGCGGCACCTCGCGGCCGCTGCCTGGGACCAGGGGGAGCGCGAGCAGGTCCGGCGCGGCCTGCCAGCCCGTCTGGTCCAGCACGCGCCCCATGCCGGCCCAGTCGAAGCGAGGGCGCACCACCAGCCCTGCGTATACGTGTCCGGTCGTTGGCCGCCGCAGGGGCACCGCGCCCACGCGGCCGCCGGGGAGGAGGCGGACGTCGACCCCACGCCGGCCTGCTTCCACCATGGCGCGGACATCGAGCAGCTCGAGCGCCGGCTGATTGAGCCGTAGGAAGGCTTGCGCCGCGTCCGGCCCGTTGAGGTCAGCGGCCGCTACGGCCACCGGCTCCCCGTGGTCCACGGTCGCATACAGGCGGCGAGGGGCGGGCGCAGGCAGGATGCGCCGCGACGTACGTCGCGGCACGAATGGTCGGCTGCGCGGGTCAGGACGCAAGGATGTCCGCCAGCCAGTCGCGCGCGCCCTGCACCTCGGGGGCGGCGGCTCCCAGCACGCCCGCGGCGAGGTACTCATCGAGCAGCGGGATGAGCTCATAGCGCAAACGACGCCGCAGCTCGGCCTCGGTGCCCGCCAGGTAGAAGGCATGGCCGGGCAGCAGTGCGAAGGCTTCATCGGATGCGTGCTCCACGAACACGTGCGCGAGGCGGTCGAAGACCGTGGCGGCCAGCGGCACGGGCTGCGCGGCGACCGGCGCGCGGTCGGGATGCAGGGTGGCGAAGGCAAAGCGCCTCCGCACGGCCAGGTCCATGCCGGCGATGCTGCGATCGGCCGTATTCATGGTGCCAAGGACGTAGAGGTTTGGCGGCAGGCGCAGAACGGGCCGGTCGGCCCAAGGGTGGGGCAGGGCAATCGCGCGCGGGGCCTGCCCGCCGACCTCGCCGGGCTCAAAGAGGTAGATCGCCTCGCCGAGGACCTTGGCGAGATCGCCGCGGTTGATCTCGTCGATCTGCAGGAGGAAGGGCTCGGGTGCGGCCGCCTCGGCCCTGTCCACGGCCTGCAGCAGCCAACCGGGGCGCACGCGAAACCGCAGCCCCTCCGCGCTCGCGTCCGGCGAGAGGCCGATCACAAAGTCCTCGTACGTCACGGCGGGGTGGAATTGAACCGGGAGGCGACGGCCGCGGAAGCTCGCGCCGTTGCCGATCCGGTCCGCGGTGCGTGTCTTGCCTGTGCCCGGAGGGCCCTGAAGCACCAGAAAGCGGCGCTCCAGCAACAGGGCCGTCAGCTCGTCCTCGGTCGGGCTGCGGAAGACCTCGGCGTCGAGGCCGGCGAGGTAGCCGTCGACGGTGGAGCGGTGGGCGGCGAGGGGCTGCCAGCCCCGCTCGTAGGCGTACAGGTCGACGAACGCCTGAAGGGCGGCGGCCGCGGCAGGTCCGGGCTCAGTGATCTCGGCGCAGGCGTAAATGTAGGCGCCATAGCGGTGGAGGACATCGTCCCAGGCCGGGAAGGCTTCGCGCAGGCTGCCCGGCGGCGCCGACGCTGCGATGGCCGCCGGGTCGGGCTTGGTCCAGGTCGTCACGCCGAGCCGGCGCAGGTGCGCGCGCATGGCCGCCACGTGGCGGCGGTGGCCGGGGCGCGCGAGGATGGCCTCATCGGGCAGCAGGCCGAGGGTCCCCACGACAAGGGTCAGCAGGCTGCCGCCGGACGGCCGTGGAAACCACACCAGACTCATGCCGCCATACGCGCCTGACGGGCTGCTGCCCTCCGGGATGACGCCAGCGAAGGGGATGTGGGTGGGTTCGCCCCTGCCGCGGCCGTACGGGTCGCGGATCTCGGCCTGCTCGACGCTGCGTTGGGGATAGCGCTCGCGCAAACAGGCCAGGAGCGCCTCCCTCGGCGCGCCGTCGGGAGGAGCGGGGTTGTGGCCCTGGGCCATGAGGTCGGCCAGGGCGGCGAGCGCGGGCGGTGGCGCGGCCAGGGTGACGCTCGGCACGAAGTACCACCTCGTGGCGACACCCTTCGGCAGAATTTGGGGTGGGGCCTTCCGGCACGGCGGACCAGGGCCCATCGGCGGCAAACGCGCGATTCAATGTCCAACAGAGGGTTGCGTGCCACAAAGCTGTGGCAGAGAGGGGCACCATCGTGAAGCTGAAGGAAGGCCTCGTCACGGCGGAGGGCATCCAGGTCAACGTGCAGGGCCATCTGGTGCCAATCGTTGAGCTGAAGCTGGACCCGCAGCACGCCATCTACTTCGAGCACCACACGATCCTGGCCAAGAGCCCCGCGCTCGGGGTGGGGATCATGCCCATGCGCGGTCTGATCAAGCGGGTGCTGGCGGGTATGCCGGTGCTGCTGACCAGGGCCGCCGGGCCCGGGACGGTCTCGCTCTCACGCGACGGAGTGGGCGAGGTCGTTGCCCTCGACCTCAAGGGCGAGGAGGTCGACGTCATGGAGCACCGCTTCCTGGCGGCCAGCGCCACCGTCGAGTATTCCGCGGCGCGCGTGAAGGGGATCAAGAATCTCCTGGGGTCGGGGACGGGCTTTTTCATGGACCGGTTTCGGGGGAATGGGCTGCTGCTCATCCATGGGTACGGCGACGTGATCGAGACGGAGCTGGGCCCGGGCGAGGCGCTCGACCTGGACCCTTACGCGTGGCTCTATAAGGACGCCCGCGTCACGATGAACACGCATTTGGTGTCGGTGACGACGGGCCTCCTGGGCGGCAGCGGCTTCGTCATGTCGCGCTTCACGGGGCCGGGGCGCCTCGCCTATCAGTCGCTGGACCCGCTGGCGCAGATGCAGCCGACGCAGGACTGAGCCGGGGCGCAGGCGGCTGGCCGGCCGGCTGGGCGCGGTGAGCGTGATCTGCACCGCCGCGGTCCTCGGCGCCCTCGTCTGTGGCCACGGCGCGGCGGCGCTGCCGTGGCCGGCCGTGCAGACCATCGTGTTCTCGACCCTGGCCACCGTGCAGCTGACCTATGCGCTGCGCCACCGGGAGCGGGGGTAGGGGGCCCTCCAGGTGGCGGCGATCGCTGGGTCGCAGGCCCCGCAGGCCCTCGCCGTCTACCTGCCGTTCGGGCACCTCTGGTGATGCGCGCGTCCAGCACGGTGTCGCTCTCGGCACGCGAGGCCGTGGCGGTGGTGGTCCTGAACGTGCTGACGCTGGCCGCGGTCGCCGCCGTGGAGCGGCTTTGGCCACGTGGCTCCTCGCACGCTGCCGCCAGAGACTGAGGCAGGGCGGTCCTGCACCGTCCGCAGCAGGGCTGGGGCCGGGCCGGAACGGCGTCGCGAAAGGCGACGCCGCGCAAATCGGGATCCGGGTGCGCGGTGCGGACCGCGGTACAATCCCGGGGACCGCTCATTGCAGGGGGTGCGAGGATGGAGAGGCCGTCCGTGACGCGCGGCACCTACGGCGGGCTCGATTCGCTTGCGGTGCGCGCGGGGCCGTACGAGGCCACGGTGCTGCCGTCCTACGGCGGCCACCTCGTCGCGCTGCGCCACGCGGCGGGCGGCCTGCGTCTGCTGCGGGAGCCGCTGGCGGCGGGCGGCGGGGATCTGAGCCGCTATCTGGCCGACCCGGTCCCGTACGGGCTGCCGCTGCTGTTCCCGCCCAACCGCATCGGTGACGGCACGTTCACCTTCGCCGGCCAGACGTACCGGTTCCCCGTCAACGAGCCGGCACTGCACAACCACCTGCACGGCTTCTTCGCCAACGTGGCGTGGGATGTCGTGGAGTCGGCCGCCACGGCGGACTCGGCACGCGTGGTCCTCCGGTACGTCCTGCGCGAGGGCGACCCGGTCTTCGGGGTGTTCCCGCACCGCATGACGCTGGAGCTGGACGACGAGCTGTCCGCCGGCGGCCTGCGGCAGGAGGTGCGCGTGCACAACGACGGGGACCGCCCGCTGCCGCTGCTGGTGGGCTTTCACACGGCCCTGATGGTGCCGTTCGATCCGCAGAGCACTGCGTCCGACTGCACGGTCGCCGTGAACCTCGGCGAGCAGTGGGAGCTCTCCGATCGCAAGCTGCCGACGGGCCGCACGATGCCGCGCGATGCCATGGCCGAAGCGATTGCGGGCGGCGGCGGCGATCCGTTCGCCCACCCCATCGACGCGCTGTTCAGCGCCGCGCCGGGGGATGGGCGAGGGGACGGGCCGGGGGACGGGCTGGGGCATGGGCCGAACGAGTGCCGCGTCGAGGACCGGAGGACGGGGCGGCGCCTGCTCTATCGGACGGACCGCGCGTATCGAGCGTGGATGCTCTGGAACCGGGACGCCCGGAGCGGATTCTTTTGTCCGGAGCCGATGACGTGCCTCGTCAACGCGCCGAACCTGGCCCTGCCGGCGAGCCGGACCGGATTGCGGGCGCTGGGGCCGGGGGAGAGCTGGGCGGCTGTCAGCAGCATCTCGGTGAAGTAGCGCGCATCCGGCCTGGGGGCCACGCCGGACGGCGCCGGTCAGGAGCCCGGAGGCCCTGGTCAACCGCCCGCGTGGCGGGTGGCCCGCGGCCCCCGAGCGGTGCAGCGGCGGGGGAGTGCCAAGGATGCGACACGCTTGGTCACGCGGGCAGTGAGCGTGGATCCGGGCAGC
>JAJYVM010000159.1:6521-8123 GCA_021792015.1 Bacillota bacterium
GGGGGAGAGCTGGGCGGCCGTCAGCAGCATCTCGGTGAAGTAGCGCGCATCCGGCCTGGGGGCCACGCCGGACGGCGCCGGTGGTCAACCGCCCGCGTGGCGGGTGGCCCGCGGCCCCCGAGCGGTGGAGCGGCGGGGGAGTGCCAAGGATGCGACACGCTTGGTCACGCCGGCAGCGAGCATGGATCCGGTCATCCCCTGCGCCCCACAGCGAGCCGAGGGGGGCGGCATGGTTTGGTGTCACCGTCAGTCCCAATTTGCATGGATCGATGCGTTGCCGCGGCGATCAAGAACGTCACCAAACCCGCATCGACTTGAGTCCGCCCGCCAGCCTGAACCCGGCCTCCACCTTCGCGCGCACCCCTCTGACAGAACGCGCCTGCTTGGGCGCAAGATCCCGGTCAGCCCGGCGTCGTGGGCCATGCGCGCATCCACCAGTCGCTGAAACATGCATGGCTACAGGGATGCAACACGCTGAGCCGGGTGCCATTTGGGTGCCCAAGCTCGCAGCGGATCGGAGCAGCCTTGCCACATGGACAAGTCGCGTCGTTGCGCGTTAGCAAGCACGACGCCAGCGAACGCCCCGTGCAAGTCCCTGGCCGCATACACGGCCCGCACGGCCTCGACACCCGGGCGATCCTGCCAATATGTGCGCTGCACGGATGGTGGGCACGTCGTTCTCGCCGGGGTGAAAGGCGAGCAGGTCCACGCCGAAGTCGGCCGTGTTGGCGCTGCTGCCCACCCTGCGAACGGTCCAGCCGAGGCCAGACAGGATGGAGGCGGCGTATACGTCGTGCAGGGCACCGAGGCGAGAGCCAGGTGAATACTGCTCGGAGAACGAGAGAGGCCGTAACCTTTATGACTACGGCCTCAAACCTGTTCGTACCTTGGTCGGGCTGCCCGGATTCGAACCGGGGACCTCTTGAACCCCATTCAAGCGCGCTACCAAGCTGCGCCACAGCCCGTGGCACTGATGATAGCAGAGGCGGGGCGGGCGCGCCAAGCCGGGCGACGCCCCCAAATGGGCACCGCCCTTCGGCGCATTGACGGCGCCTGCCGGGGCTGCGTACAATCGACAGCGGTAAACGCCGAGTTCACCGCTAGGTTTTGCGCCGTCGCGGCCGTGCCACCGTGTAGCCCGCGGCGTCGCGTCATTTGGCCTTTGTGAGGTGTGTGCCCTTGCCGGTGCGCGTCTACATCCCGACACCCTACCGCGAGCACACCGGCCGCCAGGCCTACGTTTCCTGTGATGCGGGGAGCGTGGCCGAGCTGCTGGGCTGCCTCGCCGACTCCTACCCGGCGCTGAAGCCCCACGTGCTGACGTCCGACGGGGCGGCGCCGGACTACCTCAACATCTACGTTAACCAGGTCGAGTGCCGCAGCCTCCGGGCCGAGGCGACTGACCTGCACGACGGCGACGAGGTGGCGCTTGTGCCGGCCATGGCGGGCGGCGCCGGCGGCGCGGACGTCACGGACGTCACGGACGGCGCGCAAGGCGCGCACGACGCCGCGCGCTCACCTTACGGCGCTGCGCGCAACGACGCTTCACCCAGCGGCGCCCCGACCAGCACCGCCAGCACCGCCAGCGCCGCAACGAACGGC
>JAJYVM010000160.1 GCA_021792015.1 Bacillota bacterium
GCGGGGTGGCGGCACGCACGGGTGGGGTGATGTTGGCCGTGGGACCTAGACGGAACGCATGTTCCCGTGCTATCGTCTGAGTGTCGACAGTTGTCCACAAGGCATCCTCGTCACCGTCTGGAAACCGCTGTTACGTTGGGGGTCAGCCCATGGAGCCGCTCTCCTTCCTCCCGTCGCCTCGCATCAATCGGACCGCTGAACGGGTAGCGGCGTTCCCTCGCTTGCGATACATGGGCTCCAAGTACCGAATGATTCCGGCCCTGCTGCGTGTGTTCGAAAGCCTGCCGTTCGACACCGCCCTGGATGCGTTCAGCGGCAGCGGCGTCGTCGCCTACACGCTGAAGGTTCTGGGCAAGCAAGTAACCGCCAACGACTTTCTGCACTTCGCCCACACAGTCGCGCATGCGACTATCGAGAATGCTGGCGTACGCCTCGAATCGGACGACGTGGACGAGATCCTCGCCGACAATAGCGACGGGCGCGACTTCATCCAGCGCACCTTCGCCGGCCTCTACTTCCCGGACGCAGATCACGACTTCCTGGACTCTGCGTGGTCGCGGCTGGACCACATGGCACCCTACAAGCGCAGCTTGGCCCTGGCGGCCCTTTGCTTGGCGGCGGCGCGCAAGCAGCCGCGTGGCGTCTTCACGGTGACCGACCTCCGGTACGACGACGGCCGTCGGGCGATGCGCACGCCGCTTCGCGACCTCTTCGGCCTAGCCGCAGGTGAGTACAATCGTGTTGTGTTCGATAACGGACGCGCCAACCGCGCCCTGTGCGCAGACGTGTTCGCCCTGGACCCCTCAGACTATGACCTCGTTTACTTCGACCCACCCTATGCTCCGCCCAAGGATGACAACGACTACATCAAGCGCTATCACTTTCTCGAGGGCCTTTCTGTCTACTGGCGCGGCCAGACTATCATGGAGGACACTGCGACCAAGAAGATCGTGAAGCGCTACACGCCGTTCGCATACAAGCACACAATCCGAGCGGCACTGGGTGAGCTCTTCACCCGGTTTCAAAAGAGTATCATCGTGCTGTCTTACAGTTCCAACTCGGTGCCGGACGGCAGGGAGTTGCGGGCCATGCTGGAGTCCGTGAAACCTAATGTCGAGGTGCACGCGGTCCCCCACCTTTACTCCTTCGGGACGCACGCGGCGGCTGTGCGCCGGCAGGCCGAGGAGTACATCTTCGTGGCTCGGTGACTGCTCATGGCGCAACCTTTGCCACTTGACGCATTCCGCGATACCCTAGTCGACTTGGCCGCCCTGCCCCAGGCGGCGCCAGACCCTGCCGAAAATGACGTGCGGGGAGCGGCCGAAGCCCTGGCTCATGTGCAGCCCCTAACGCGCGACGGTGTCGCCGACCTGATCCGTACGCACCCGCGGTGGGTCCCAGCGATTGCCGCTTGCGCTCGCTTGGGCCAAGAGCAACTGAAGCGCCAGTTGCGCTACCGGCTCGGCAGTGAGGGATGGATTAAGTTGGCGCGCTCGGCCCCTGAGCGGCTCATCGCAATGTTGGATGAGGAGTTTGGCCTTCTCGCACGCATCGAGGTGGAGCGAGCGCGAACCTGGACGTTTGGCGATGTCCTATGGGAGCGGGTGACAGCCGCGAAAGGCAGGGCCCACGGATCGAGCCGCCGGGGGCGCCGTTTGGAGGATGCAGCCCAAAATCAGGTGGAGTCCCTCGGATTGCGTCCGGTGCTCCGAACGCGCTTTGTCGGCCGCGACGGCCACCCCCACCCATGTGATTTGGCGCTTTGCAGACCCGACGGCGAGGCCTGGGCCGTCGTGGCTGCCAAAGGGTTTAACTCCACCGGGAGCAAGCTGACGGACGCGGTCCGCGAGATCGACGAAATGGCGACCCACCGCAAGCCGATTCAATTTGTGTATGTCCTGATCGACGGCATCGGGTGGCTTGGTCGTCATAATGACCTCCGGCGCATTCACGCTCTTGCCGAGCAAGGCGCCATTGACGGCCTCTACTCACTGGCATTGCTGGGTCAATTCGGGTTGGACCTGGGCTTGGCAGCCCGCCGCGTGGGTGTGATCTGAGCGGCTACAGCAGCCCCTCCGCCCACGGCTGCAGCGCCTGCCGCGCCGACTCGTCCGTCAGCGCGAAGCGCAGGGGCGTGATGGAGACCATGTCCTTGTCCAGGGCCCAGATGTCGGTGCCGGGCTCGGCCGGCTCGGCGCGGGTGTCGCGCACCTCGCCCGAGAGCCAGTAGTAGGTGCGGCCGCGCGGGTCCTGGCGCTTGTCGATGAAGTCCTCGTAGTAGCGCACGCCCAAGCGCGTGACGGCCACTCCCGCCCATTCCGCGCGCGGACCCGCGGGGACGTTGACGTTCAGCAGGTAGGGGTGGGGCGCCGACGGAAGCGGCGCAGCCGCCAGGCGCTCCACCAGATCGGCCACGAAGGCGCCGGCGGGCCCGTAATCCAGGTTCTCGAAGCCCTCCAGCGAGACGGCGAGGCTCGGGATGCCGAGCAGGGTGCCCTCCAGCGCCGCAGACACGGTCCCCGAATACATCACGTCGGCGCCGACGTTGGCGCCGCGGTTGATCCCGGAGATCACCAGGTCGGGCCGCTCCGCCATCAGCGCCAGCACGGCGATCTTGGTGCTGTCCGCCGGCGTGCCGCTGACCGACCAGATCGGGCAGGTGGCGCCGGCGATGACGGCCGGGTTGGCGTGCAGGGGCTTATGCAGGGTGATGGCGTGGCCGATGGCGCTCCGCTCGCGCTCGGGCGCGGAGACGGTGACGTCCAGGCCGGCGCGTGCCTGCAGGGCGAGGCAGAGGGCGGCGATGCCCGGGGCCTGCACCCCGTCGTCATTGGTCAGCAGGACGCGCACGCCGGTGAGCTCAGGCCCCCTGCGTGCAGGATAGCACTGGCGCCACACCCGGCTCAAACGCGGCCGGGTTCGGGGACGGCTCGAGGCGGATGTCCAGGTGGGTCCCGTCCGTTGTCACCGCGACGCTGCCGTGGAGGTCGCTGCGCAGGACCGCCACGCCGGCGGCAGCCAGGCGGCCCATGGCGGCGACATCCGGCAGCGACGGGTCGCCCTCGGGCACCTCCACCACGGCCACCGTCGGGCGCACGGACTCGATCAGGCCCGCGCCCACGCTGCCGGGCCCACCGTGGCGCGGCACCTCCAGCACCTGCGCGTGCAGTTGGCCGCCGGATGCGCGCAACAGCTGGGCCTCCTGCGCCGCGCCCATCTCCCCCGGCAGCAGCATGGCGACGCCACCCGCCACCAGCCGCAGCACCAGGCTGTCCGAGGCCGGCGGCGGCGGTCCCGCCTGCGGCAGCAGCACGTGCAGGGCCACGCCGGGCGCGAGGTCGACGGCACCACCCTGCGCCATGCGCTGGACAGGGATGGCGCGGTGCGCCGCCACGGCCAACAGTGAGCGGTAGAGGGCGCAATCCGCCGCCCAGCCGCCGTCCAGCAGCCGCCCGACCGGCAGCGACTCCAGCACGGGGATGAGGCCGCCGGTCGCCTCGTCGGTCGGCGAGGTGACCACCACGTCCGTCAGGCGGTCGACCCCCTGCGCCTGCAGCCAGTCCACCAGCGGCTGGCCCGCCTCGGGCGCGCCGCCGTCGATGAGCACGGCCGTGCTGCCGGCCCGCACGAGCACGGAGTGGCCACGGCCGACCGCCAGGAAGTCGACCCGCACGTCCGGCGGGCTGGGCGCCTCCGCCGCCGCCAGGACCGGCCACGGCGGCGGCACCCGGCTCAGCCACACCAGCCCGAAGCCGGCGAGGAGCAGGGCCGCGGCGCCCAGCAGGCTGCGAAGGGCCCTCACCCGGCCACCACCCCTCGGCGGAGTGTACGGGCCGGGCCCGCGCATCATGCGCTAAGATGATTCTTGACACCGGTTGCCCTTGTTGAGAATGATTCTCACATGAGCGCCATCCACGCCGAGGAGAGCCGCACCGTCCGCGCCGCGCGTGCGGCCCTGGACGGGCGGGTGCGCGGCCTGCGGGCGGTGGTGCCCTTCATCGGCCCCGCCGTCATCGCCTCCATCGCCTACATGGATCCCGGCAACTTCGCCACCAACATCCAGTCCGGCGCCGAGTACGGCTACAACCTGCTCTGGGTCGTGGTGCTGACGGGCGCCCTGGCCATGTTCTACCAGAACCTCTCCGCCAAGCTCGGCATCGCCACCGGCAAGAACCTGCCCGAGATGTGCCGCGAGCGGTTTTCGCACGGCACCGCCATCGTGTTCTGGGTCGTCTCGGAGATCGCCGCCATGGCCACCGACCTCGCCGAGTTCCTGGGCGCCAGCATCGGGCTCGGCCTGCTCTTCCACATGCCGCTGATGGCGGCCGTCCTGATCGTCGGCGTCGCGACCTACGCCATGCTCATGCTGGACCGCTTCGGCTTCCGCCCGCTTGAGATCCTGATCGGCGCGCTGGTCGGCGTCATCGTCCTCTCCTACCTGGTGGAGACGGTGCTCTCCCGGCCCAGCTTCGCCGCCATCGCCAGCCACTCCGTCATCCCGTGGCTCGGCGGCCCGAACAGCGTGCTGCTGATGGTGGGCATCGTGGGCGCCACCATCATGCCGCACGCCGTGTACCTGCACTCGGGCCTCACGCAGGGGCGGGTCGTGCCGCGCAGCCCCGAGGAGGCCCCCCGCATCCACCGCTTCGAGCTGATCGACGTCGTGGTGGCCCTCGGGATCGCCAGCCTGATCAACATGGCGATCCTCTACATGTCCGCCGCCGTCTTCCATGCGACCGGCCACGCGAGCGTGGCCGACATCAGCACGGCCTACCGGACCCTGACCCCGCTGCTCGGCGCCGCGGCCGCCGGCGTCTTCCTGACGGCGCTCTTGGCCTCGGGCATGTCGAGCTCGGTGGTCGGCACCATGGCCGGCCAGGTGATCATGCAGGGCTTCGTGGGCTTCCGCATCCCGATCTGGGTCCGGCGCGTGGTGACGATGATCCCCACCGTGGTGGTCGTGGCCATGGGCCTCAACGCGACCGCGACGCTGATCATGAGTCAGGTGATCCTGAGCCTGGCCCTGCCCTTCCCCGTGATCAGCCTGGCGATGTTCACCCGCCGCCGCGACATCATGGGCGCGATGGCCAGCAGCCGCCTGACGAACGCGGTCGCGGTGGCCGGGGCCGGCATCATCTGCCTGCTGAACGCGATCCTGATCTGGCAGACCGTGGGGCTGCCGCTGCCGTTCGGGGGGTGAGCCGCGCGAGCGCCTGCAGGAGTGCGCCGGCCCCCACCCGCGCGTCCGCCCAGGCCACGGTCGAGGCACCGTGCACGGCCTCGTTGCCCAGTGCGCGCACGGTATGCATGTGGCTCCGGATGATCGCGACCTCGCCTCCCGGCGCAGAAGCCCACCGGTCGATGGCCTCCGCGAGGCTTGCCGCCCCCTCGGCCGCGAGGAGCCGCTCAAGCGCCCAGCGGCACGTCGCCAGCGCCTGTCGCGGATCGCTCCCGGCGGCGGCTTCGCGAAGGCGCCCGGCCGCCTGGCCGCAGTTCAACCTCACCAGCGCATCCGCACATTGGTGCAGCAGCGATGCCGCCTCCGCCTGCTCCGGCCCGGGACGGCGGGGGGCGGCCCGCTGGGGCGCCCGCGCGGTGCTGGTTGCAGGGCCACTGCCGGCGAAGGCATTGTGGATCTTCCCGTCACGGCGCTCCCGCGCGATCCGTCCGTCGGCGGCCAGCCGCCGGCACACCTGGTTGACCGCCTGCCTGGGCTGAATGCCCAGGGCTGCGCTGAGCTGGTCGTCGTCAAGCCAGGTGCCGGGCCGGGCCGCCAGGAAGCGGAGGATCCGCTCGGCGTGCGTCATCCGCGCGTCATCCCAGAAACCCCCGCACCCGCTCCAGCACGGCCTCCTGGCCGCCGCGCAGCACCCGCGGCCCCGGCAGCGAGCTGACGAACACGCGGCCGTACTCGCTCGTCGCCAGGCGGCGGTCGCAAACCACGGCCACGCCGCGGTCGGAGCCGGTGCGGATCAGGCGGCCGAAGCCCTGCTTGAAGCGCAGGGCGGCCTGCGGCAGGGCGAGGTCGCGGAAGGCCGAGCCGCCGGCCGCGGCGACGGCCTCGCTGCGGGCCTGGACCAGCGGGATGTCCGGGGCCCAGAAGGGCAGCTGAGCCACCACCACGCACGACAGGGCCTCCCCCGGCACGTCGACCCCCTCCCAGAAGCTGGCGGCGCCCAGCACCACGGTGGCGCCGCCCTCGCGCAGGGCCGCCGCCAGCCGGCCGCGGCTGCCGTCCAGGCCCTGGCCCAGCACGGCGATGCCGGTCGCCTCCAGGGCCGGCTTGAGCTCGCCGTACACGGCGCGCAGCATGCGGTTGCTGGTGAAGAGCACCAGGCCGCGGCCGCCCGTGGCCGTGAGCAGCTGGCGCAGGAAGCCGGTCAGCCCGCGCGTGAAGGGATCCTGCTCGCGCGGATCGGGCAGGTCGTCGACGATCGCCAGCAGGGCCTGGTCCTTGAAGTCGAAGGGCGAGGCCAGGGCGACGGCGTCGTAGCGCTCGCGGTCCTGCAGCAGGCCGAGGCGCCCGGCGACGTACTGGAAGGAGCCGGCGACCGCCAGGGTGGCGGAGGTCATGACGACGGTGTCGCGGGCGCCGAACAGGCTGTCGGCCAAGAGCGGGCCGGGCTCGACGGGCGCGGCCCGCAGCTGCAGGCCACCGAGCGAGCCGCCGCGGCGCGCCGGGGCCTCCAGCCACGTCACCCAGCCGTCCTGGCCCGTGAGGAACAGTTGCAGGGACGCCGCGTACTCCCCCGCCCGGGCCGCGGACTCCGCCAACTCCGCCGCGATCTCGGCCGAGTCGTCCTCGACGTCGCGGGCCAGTGCGGCAAGGCCGCGCTGCAGATCGCTCAGGTGCAGGCGGAGGGCGTTGCCCGCCTCCAGGACGGCGGACCAGGGGTCGCCCGCCTGCCGCGGCTCCATGCGGACGGTGACCCAGCCGCCGCCGCCCCGGCCGACCCGTGGCCTCGCCCATTGGCGCCACTGCGTGAAGGCCTCGGACGCCGCCGCGATGGCGGCGGCGACCTGCGCCTGCATCGGTGCGAGCCGGCGCAAGGCATCCGCCCGCGGGCCGTCGTCCGCCAGCCCCCCCGCGATCTGCAGGGTCTGGCGCGCGGAGGCGAGCGGGCCGCGGCCACGGTCGAGGCCGCCCAGAAACTCCAGGCAGCGCCGCTCCGACAGCGTCTCGCCCAGGTGGATGCTGGCCTCCTCGTCGAGGTGGTGGGCCTCGTCGACGACGACGTGGCGGTGCTCGGGCAGGATGCGGCTGCCGCTCTTCAGGTCCGTCAGCAGGAGCGCGTGGTTGACGACGACGACCTCGGCCGTGTCGGCCCGGGCGCGGGCCTGGAAGAAGAAGCACTGGCCGTACCACGGGCAGCGGCGGCCGGCGCAGGCGACGGCGTCCGTGGAGAGGGCGTGCCAGCGCTCCTCGTCCTCGCCGAAGAGGTCCAGCTCGCCGCGGTCGCCCGTGACCGTCTCGGCCAGCCAGGCCGCCACGCGCGCCAGCAGCGGGGACGCCTCGGGGGCGGGCGGCTGCTCCAGGGCCTCCGACCACGTCTTCAGGCAGAGGTAATGGCCGCGGCCCTTCAGCAGGGCGGCGCGCACGGGGCCGCCGATGGCGCGGGCCAGCAGGGGGATGTCCTTGTCGAACAGCTGCTCCTGCAGGTTGATGGTGTGGGTGGCGACGACGACGGGCACCTCGTGCGCCCGGGCCCAGGCGACGGCCGGCAGCAGGTAGGCCAGGCTCTTGCCGGTGCCGGTGCCGGCCTCGACCAGCAGGTGGCGGCCGGAGGCCAGGGCGCGCGCCACGCGCCGCAGCATCTCGACCTGGACCTGCCGCGGCTCGAAATCGGGCAGCACCTCCGCCACGGGGCCGCCGGGCGCCAGCATCGCCTCGAGGGCATCCGGATCGAAGCGGTCGAGGGGCAGCGCCGCCGCCGCCGCCGGCAGCCGCGCCCCGGGCGAATGGGCAGCGGCCATCGACGCCGCGTTTGCGGGCACACCACCCGCCGGCGTGGCCTGCGCAGGCACGCCGGCCCCGTGCACGTCGGCCCCGTGCACGCCGGCCCCGGACATACCGCCCCCGGGC
>JAJYVM010000161.1 GCA_021792015.1 Bacillota bacterium
CGGCCCCCGCCCGGTGCGGCCCGTCCTGCCGCCGCCCCTGGTGCGGGAGGCCCGCTACCGGATCCGCGCGCGCCTCCAGGCCGGCCCTTGGTGGGTCGAAATCGAGGCCGGCGCCGAGCACACGCTGGACGAGGTGCACTGGGCCCTGCACGCCGCGCTGCGCTGGGACACCGACCACCTGCACGCGTTTTACCTGAGCGGCACGCACCACGACTACCTGACGCAGGTGATGTGTGCCGATGCGGCCGAGGCGGACGAGCCGGCAACGAGCGAGGTCTCGCTGGGCCACTTCGACCCGCACCCGGGCGCCAGCTTCGCCTATGTGTTCGACTTCGGCGACGACTGGCGCTTCGTCTTCCACGTGCTGGAGCGGATCGAGGGCGCGGCGGGCCTACGGGACGTGCGGCGCCTGGCCGTGAGCGGGCGGGCGCCGCAACAGTATCCCGAGTAAGCCGAGTCGAATAGGCTCCATGCCTGGCCCGTGCCGCTGCTCTCTTGGCGCCTGGGGACGGCCGCCATCCGCCACTGGGGCCGAGCGCGCGCCTCCTGCTGCGGTACGCCGCCCATCCGCATCTCGTGGCGGCGGGTGTGCGGGTGGCGGGCCGCCGCGCCCACGGCGGCCCGCACGACGCACGGCCCCCGGCGCCAACGCCCGGTCGCCGAACGCCCAACCCGGCCGTTGCCGGCCCCCCGCGTGGCGGGCGATGGCCTCGGCCAGGCGGTTCGCGCCCACGGCAGCCTCCGACGCCAGCACGTCGCTACGACCCCGTCACTACGCCGCCTCGCTGGACGGCCGCCACCCGCCGGCCGAGACTTCGCGCCACCCCCGCCCCACCTCAGCGATCCCAGCGGTGCCAGGACCTGCCGCCGCCCCGCCGGATGGCCAGGTAGCCGCCGATGCCGCCGCAGATCGCGCCAACGGGCACCAGGAGGAACAGCGTGCTCAGCAGACCGCCGAGGAGGGCCAGCAGCTCGTAGGGGATGCTCAGCGGATGCAGGATCGACACCAGGAAGGTCACGATCATCGCGACAGCGCTGCCAAGGACGCCGGCCAGGGCCCCGACCACGGCCGCCCACAGCCAGCCGAGGGCCCGGCGCGGGGTATGGTCGACGAACCAGTAGCCGGCCCAGCCGAGGGCCGCCCACCCGAGCAGCGTGCCGATGAAGGGCAGGTGGATCTCGGAGACGATGAAGTACGCCGCGGCGCCGATGCCGACGGCCGCCCAGAAGGAGCCCTCGACGTCGCGCATGTGGCCCCCTCCCCTACAGCAGGTCCGCCCAGACCCGGTTGGCGACCGGGACGCCGGCGGCCGTCAGCCGCAGCCGGCCCCCGCCCCACTGCAGCCAGCCGCGCTCGATGTGGACGTCAATCGCGTGTCCGAACCGGCTCAGGTCGACGTCCGCCTCGGCCACGCCTTCGCTCAGCCGGAGGCCCAGGACCAGCACGTCCGAGGCCCGGTCCCGCTGCTCCTCATCCCGGATGGGCGCTGGCCGCCCCGCCTCGAGCGCCTCGCAGTACGCGGCCAGCGGCGCCGCATTGGTCCACCGCCGGCGCGCATCCTGGGACGCGGCCCCCACGCCGAGCCCCAGCCACTGCCGGTTGCGCCAGTATAGCAGGTTATGCCTGCTGGCCATGCCTGGCCGGCACCAGTTGGAGATCTCGTAGTGCTCGTAGCCGGCGCCCGCGAGGCGCTCCCGCGCGACGTCATACATCTCCGCCTGCGCGTCGTCGTCCGGGAGCGGGGGCCGGCGCGAATACAGCACCGTGCCCGGCTCCACCTGCAGGCCGTACGCGGAGATGTGCTCGGGGGCCAGCTCGCAGACCCTGTCGAGGCTCTCGCGCCAATCGTGGAGGGTTTGACCGGGAAGCCCGTACATCAGGTCCACGTTCACGCGATCGAAGCCGGCCTCCCGGGCGACCCGGTACGCCGCCAGGAAGTCGTCCCAGGTGTGGAGCCGGTGGACGGCCTGCAGCAGGTGGTCCTGCGCCGCCTGCAGCCCCAGGCTGAGCCGGTTGATGCCCGCCCGCCGCATGTCCCGCAGGCTCTCCGCGGTCACGGTCCCGGGGTTGGCCTCCGCCGTCACCTCGGCATCCGGGGCGACGAACCGCGCCAACTGTCCATGCAGCTCCGCCAGCGGGACCAGCGTCGGGGTGCCGCCGCCATAAAAGGCGGTTGCGGCAAGGCCCTGCCACCGCGCCTGCTCCGCCTCCCGCACCAGGGCCGCCAGGTAGCGGGGGATCCACCGCCGCGTCAGCGGCCCGGCGGGCAGGGCCACGAAGTCGCAGTAGTCGCACCTGTACGGGCAGAAGGGGATGTGGACGTAGAGGCCCCAGGGGCTCACGGCTCCGACCTCCGCACGGGCCGCCATCAGCGCTTGCCCTCCGGCAAGTCCCGGAAGCGCGGGCCCGCGGCCGCCCCGGCCAAGCCGGCCGCCATCGGCGAAGCGGCACCCAAGGCCCTCATCGCTAGACCTTGAGCACCTCCATGAACGCCTCCTGGGGGATCTCGACGGCGCCGACCTGCTTCATGCGCCGCTTGCCTTCCTTCTGCTTCTCCAGGAGCTTTCGCTTGCGCGAGATGTCGCCCCCGTAGCATTTGGCGAGGACGTCCTTGCGCACCGGCGGGATGTTCTCCCGCGCGATGATCTTGGCCCCGATCGCCGCCTGCAGGGCCACCTCGAACTGCTGGCGGGGGATGAGAGCGCGCAGGCGCTCGACGAGACGCCGCCCGCGCCCCTGGGCCGCGTCGCGGTGCACGATGCTCGACAGCGCGTCCACCGGATCGCCCGCCACCAGCACGTCGAGCTTCACGAGGTCGGCCGCCTCGTAGCCGTCCAACTCGTAGTCCAGCGTCGCGTAGCCGCGGCTGCGCGACTTCAGTTGGTCGAAGAAGTCGTACATGATCTCCGAGAGCGGAAGCCGGTAGGTCAGGCGCACGCGCGTGGGGTCGAGGTACTCCATCCCCACGTACACGCCGCGCCGCTGGCCGCAGAGCTCCATCAGGGCGCCCACGTGCTCGGCGGGCGAGAACATGCTGGCCTTGACCACCGGCTCGGCGATCTCCAGCCGCCGGTCGGCCGGCGGCAGGGCCTCGGGGTTGTCGACCTCGACGATGTCGCCACCCTGCACGGTCACGCGGTAGCGCACCGACGGCGCCGTCGTGATGAGGTCGAGCCCGTACTCGCGCTCCAGCCGCTCCTGCACCACGTCCATGTGCAGCAGCCCCAGGAACCCGCAGCGGAAGCCGAAGCCCAGCGCCACGGACGTCTCGGGCTCGAAGGTCAGCGCCGCGTCGTTGAGCTGCAGTCGCTCGAGCGCCTCGCGCAGCTCGCCATAGTCGGCCGCGTTGACGGGGTAAAGGCCCGCGAAGACCATCGGCTTGGCCGGCCGGTAGCCGGGCAGCGCCTCCGCCGCCGCGTGCTCTGCGTCCGTCACCGTGTCGCCCACGCGGCAGTCGCTGACGTGCTTCATCGATGCCGCCAGGAAGCCCACGCTGCCGGTCCCGAGCGCCTCCGCCGCCTCCGGCCGCGGCCGGAAGACCCCGACCTCGGTCACACCGAACTCGCGCCCCGTGGCGAAGAGGCGGATGGCCTGCCCGGGGCGCAGCGTGCCGTCCACGACCCGCACGTACGCGATCACGCCGCGGTAGGAGTCGAAGTGGGAGTCGAAGACCAGGGCGCGAAGCGGCGCGGCCGGATCGCCATGCGGCGGGGGCACGCGGGCCACAACCGCCTCGAGGATGTCGTCGACGCCGATGCCCTCCTTGGCCGAGGCCAGGATCGCCTCGTCCGGGTCGAAGCCCAGGTCGGCCAGCTGCTCGCGCACGCGCTCGGGCTCGGCGCTGGGCAGGTCGATCTTGTTGATCACGGGGATGACGGCGAGGTTGTGGTCAAGGGCCAGGTAGAGGTTGGCGAGGGTCTGCGCCTGCACCCCCTGCGTCGCGTCGATGACGAGCAGCGCCCCCTCGCAGGCCGCCAGCGCCCGCGAGACCTCGTAGTGGAAGTCGACGTGACCCGGCGTGTCGATGAGGTTGAGGGCGTAGGTGCCGCCGTCGGTGGCGCGGTAGTTGAGCAGCACGGCCTGCGCCTTGATGGTGATGCCGCGCTCGCGCTCCAGGTCCATGGCGTCGAGGACCTGCTCGTTCATCTCGCGCGCCGAGAGCGTGCCGGTGCGCTCGATCAGGCGGTCGGCGAGCGTCGACTTGCCATGGTCGATGTGCGCGATGATGCAGAAGTTGCGGATATGGTCCTGCGACGGCGCTCCGGACGGCAGGGCGCTGGTCAACTCCTTTTGCTTGACACAGCATAGCAGCCCGCCGGGCCAGCCGCAGCCCGCGGGCCGGAAGCGGCTTCGTGTAGGGTGGACGCACATGGCGGGGCCGAGCCTGAGGTAACCTGCGTCGTCCGGCGGCCGGGCGGGCTGCGCCGGGGATGCGTTACGGACCATCGGCGAGCAGGGGCAGCCACGCGCGCGCCGAGGGGACACGGTGTCAAGGTGGACGGGCCCACGCCAGAGCAGACCTTGGAATCACTGCCTCAGCAGCGCCTCAGCCTGCACGTATCCATACCAGTCATTGGCGGTCGTGCCCAGTCCGGCGGGCTTGGCGCCCGCCTCGATGGCCTTCTTCGCGTACGCGGCCGCCTGGGTCGCATTTCCGGCGGCCTTGGCGCACGCCGCCAGCCCGTAGTAGGACCTGGGAAGCGCCGGCCAGCCGATGCCGCCGCCTGGCTGTTGCGCCGTCACCACCTTTTGATACAGGGGCACGGCCTGCCCACAATTGCCCCGGCGGCGGTACACGGTCGCTTCGAGCTCGTAGAAGGCAGGGCTGCCGTGCATGTACCCGACACCGTTGATGCCCTGCCGGGCCATTTGCAGCGCGGCAGCGTTCTCCCCCGCCTGCAGGTAGGCAACGGCCGCGTAGTAGTCCGCCCAGGCTGGGCCTCCGGGCTTGAGCGGTGCGTGAGGAGCCTGGCTGCGATAGAAGGCCGGGAAGGCGCCGTCTGCCCGTACAAACGTCCCGAGGCTGGCATCCCAGCGCCACACGACCCAAGTGCCCGCTCCGCCCGTGTCGTTGTGACGGAAGGCGAGACCCGCCAGCGTGCCGGATGTCTCTGGCTGCAGGACGCGGGGGGCGCCGCCCTGATCGTCCAGCAGGACGGACGCCCGGCCGCCCGCGAACGAGACAACGCGGATCTCAGCGAAGGTGGAACCTATCTGAAACGCGGCGAGCAGATCGGGCTCGCCACCACCCGTGAACGAGACGGCGGTGAGCTGGTCGAGCACGTAACCGCCGGGCTTCCACTGCCACAACGCGCGCAGCCCGCCAGCCGGCCCCGGCGCCGCCACCAGTACGCCGCACGGCCGCCCGTTGCAGCCGTCGGCCGTCCCTTGAATCGGTGGTCCTGCCGTATACAGGGCCACGTAATCCTGCGCGCCAGGTTTCGTGAGTGGCAGCACGAGGTACGGTTGAGCAGCCGACGTCCCGGGAGGTGGCACAAGCGATCCGCCGGCCGGCAGCAATGCCTTAAGGTGGGCGACGGTTGAGGCCGCCGAGACCGGGCTCACGCCACCATCCGTGGCCGTCACCGGAACCGCGGTCTTGGCCGGCGAGCCATGACCGGCCGACTCCGTGCTCGCTGCCGGCGACGCCGACTGCTGGCCCACCGCTTCGAAAATGCTGGCGCGGGCCAGAATGAGGAGGGCAATGACGCCGGCGGCGACGGCGGCGGCGGGCAGCCACCGGGATGACTTTTGTTGCGCTTGCGGAATGGTTACGGGTACCGCGTAATCGGCCTCGGCATCCAGTGCCGCCATGATCCGATGCTTGGCCGCGCTGGACAGCTTGACATCCACGAGGGGCGCAAAGGCGGCGCGCCATTCAGACAGTTTCATGGATGCGCACCCTCTTTCACGACGCATGCTTCACCATCATGGAGGAGCGAAGAGAGGACCTTGAGGGCGCGGTGCAAAGTTACGCGCACCCTGACCTGCGGCCATCCCAGCATTCGAGAGACCTCAGCCGTCGTGTGATCCTGGATGATACGCAGGATGACTACCTGCCGTTGGGCGACGGGCAGGTACTGCAGGCTGCACTCGACGTCGACGCGCGTTGCGATGTCCCGCGCCATTGGGTCATCGCGACCGGTCTCACGGCGCGAGAGGTCCCGACCAAGGCGCGACAAGCGGCGGAGGTGGTCGATCAGCCTGTGGCGGGCGATTGACCAGAGCCAGGTCTTTTCGGACGAAAGACCCCGGAAGCGCGGCCATGCGCGCAGAACCTCCAGGAAGACGTCCTGCACCACGTCCTCCGCCTCAGTCGCCTCACCCAGCGTGAACCGAACGTACTGGTAGACTTCGTCCCCGTACTGCCCAAATAGTCGCTTCGCTGCGTCAGAGGCCGGCTCACGATGGGCCACGAGCATCAACCCCGTCCGTCAGGCGTGACCTACGCGGCCTGTCTGCGGCACCGAGTCCGCATTCTGCCGCGGTCTGAGCATTAGTCGAACGGAGCGGGCTCCGCGTTACAAGTCGGTCCTGCCTGCCGTTGGGCCTTGCCCGACACCCGGCGCGGGACCTTCGCCATCTGGCGCCGGCACGCTGGATCGACCTCAGGTCGGGCCCTGGTATGGCGCGGGCGGCGGCAGTTCGACGCGCGGACGGTCGCATCCGAGCGTCGGGCACGACCCGCCCCCCGGCCCCCTGCTGACCGAGTCAGCGCCAGTAGGCGGGCAGGCTGCTGTGGCGACGCGCGAGGGTGGCCGGGGCGCCCCGTCCAGGTATGCGCGGGCCGCCTCGGCGTCCGAACCGGCCGCCTCCCGGCAGGCGATCCGGCGGCTCAGGTCCGCGCGGTAGCCGCGCAGCGTCGCCTCGGACCGGCCGGCCAGCCGCAGGTCGTTCAGGAACGCCTGAAGCGGGTCACGCACCGCGCTCACCACCCGTCTTCGTGTGATCGTGGTGATCGAGTTCGCGCACCGGCGAGGAAAAGGGCGCGGCTCCGGGCCGCGTTCGGATGGGCTTTCGGGCAACGACCATTTATGGTCGCAATTACAGAATCCGTTCGGCTACGTTTCACATTCCACGGGGCGTCGGCCTGGAACGACTCGAGTGGTCCCACCTCGTGGAGGGGCGCCACCCCACGGAAAGTGGCAGGGACGGTGTGCCTTGGCACGAACTGGGTACGAACGGACGAATCCCGCCTGATGCGTGACCCAGGCGCCGAAGCGATGCGCCGGCGGACGGGGAAGTCGCGACACGCTGAACCTCAAGGGCATTGAAGCGATGCGCCAAAGGTAAGGGGGAACGGTCTGGATGGCGAGCCCGGAGCGTAAGCCCATGACGGGAGCCGAATACCTGGCCAGCTTGGACGACGGGCGCGAGGTCTGGCTGCGGGGCGAGCGGGTCAAGGACATCGCCAATCACCCAGCGTTTCGGAACTCGGCACGGTCCATCGCGCGCATCTAAGATGCGCTGCACGATCCGAAGCACCACGACGTGCTGACCACCCCCACGGACACGGGCGAGGGCACATACACCCACCGGTTCTTCCGCGTCAGCCGCAGCGCGGAGGAACTCCTGGCGGCGCGCGAAGCCATCGCGGGCTGGGCCCGGCTGACGTACGGGTGGATGGGGCGAACCCCCGACTACAAGGGCTCCTTCCTGGCGACGCTGGGCGGCAACCCCCGGTTCTACGCGCCGTTCGAGCACAATGCGCTCCACTGGTACAAGAAGGCCCAGGAGCGCGTGCTCTTTCTCAACCACGCCATCATCAACCCGCCGGTCGACCGGAACCGGCCGGTCCACGAGGTGGCGGACGTCTTCGTCCGCGTGGAGCGTGAGACGGACGCCGGCATCATCGTCAGCGGGGCGAAGATGGTGGCCACGGGCTCGGCCATCACGAACTGCAACTTCGTGGCCTACTACGGCGCGCTGCCGATTCAGAAGGAAGAGTTCGCGGTGGTGTTCTTCGTACCGTTCCTAAGATCGTGACCTTCGGTGGGCACAGGCTCACCTTCGGCCTACGATGCCGGGCGAACGGTGTTCCCGA
>JAJYVM010000162.1 GCA_021792015.1 Bacillota bacterium
CGAACGCCGCGACGTCGGGCGTCTGGCGCCACCGACCCCCGAAGCCGGCCTGGTGGGCCGGCAGGGGGATGAAGCAGCTGGGGCCGCCCCCGCCGCTGGCCTGGGGCAGGGTGTTGGCCGGGTTGTACCCGCCCGCGGCCGGGTCGAGCGACTGCCCGCCCCAGGCCTGCGCGCCGCTTCCCACATTGCCCGGCCCGGCAAGCTGGGTGCCCCCCACCGCCACGATCGCGCCCTGGCTGGCCGGCCAGACCGCCTGCGGCGTGCTCTGGCCCAGGGGGAAGCCGCCGTAGAGTCCCGAGTCGCCCGCCGCCGCCACCACCAGCATGCCCGCGCCGGCGATCGCCTCGTCCAGGGCCGCCGCGTAGCTGGCCGGGTCGTTCCAGCTGCCGCCGTCCCCGCTGCTGATCGGCCCGGCGGCCGCCGCCATGGCGTCGCCGGTGCCCAGGCTGATGGAGAGGATCTGGCAGCCGTCCGCCGCGGCAGCCAGCACGGCGTCGTACAGCCTGCCCATGAAGGCCGCGTCGGTCCCCTGGTCGTCGATGAGGTAGGCGATGAGCTCCGCGCCGGGCGCCAGCGCCCCGGCGTACTGCAGGTCCAGATCGGTCTCGCCGAGGGCGCCGGGATCCCCCGCGGGCACGCCCACCGGCACCGTGCGCACCGGCCGGTTCAGCTCCGGCTTCACGCTGTAGCGGGCCCAGAAGGCCCGATCGTCCGACTCGCTCGGCCGGGCGAACTCGACGAACCCGATCCGCAGGCCCTGGCCGAAGACCCCACGCGCGTGCAGGTCCGCCAGGCCGTAAAGCTCGACGAGGTCCTGGGGGCTGAGGGCCGACCCCACCCCGACCACCCGCGCGCGCCCCCGCCGCTTCCACGACCGCGCCATCTCCGCTGCATGCCCCCTATGGGGCCAGGCTATGCGGCGGCCGGCGCGGCGGACATCTCCTGCTCCTGGCGCCTCAGAGAATGCCGGCGACCATCCGCATGGGCACGAAGCTGCATACCACCATCAACCCCGCCAGGACCCGGGTGACGGTTTGGCGGCTCTGGACGATCCGCATCTTCTCCTCCCACCGCAGCACATCCCAGTCCGTCCACGGCGGCTCGACCCTCCGCACCAGCCGCGGGTGGTGTGTGTGCGCGGTGGTGTCCTCGACGCCGTCGACCGGAGCATGAAGAGGACCGCCATACCGACCACCGCGATGGCAATGGCGATGGCCACCCGATCGGCGGGACTCGCCGGCGGCACCGGCAGCAGGCCGTCGCCGCGTCTCGGCCCGAAGAACCACGCGATGGCATACGCGACCAGAAACCCCAGCACGGAGAAGGTGATCGGATCCGGTGCCCACGTGCGTGCGGCGGACGCCCAGGCTGCCATCATGCGCTGGCATGCCCAGGCTTCCCCCTGGCGACATTGTGCGTCGGGTGGCGGCAAGGGCGGACGGTACCCAGGGCGGGTGTGGGTTGTGCCACCCCCGGCCCAGACCGGTCAGGCGCTGCGGAAGCGAGATCGGGGCGGCCCGGCGTACGCCGGGCCGCGTCACGAACGCTCCCAGGCATGGTCCTGGCAAACGATAGGCCCGGGTTGTCCCCGGGCCTCAAAAGCTTGATGCCTGCGATCTCGGCCGGACCGGTCTCTGTCAGCCCGGCGGGTCTCCGCCGCTAGTAGCGGCGCGGACGGTCCTCGCGCGGACGGGCCTCGTTGACGGTCAGCGGCCGGCCGCCCATGTCGGCGCCGTTCATCGCCGCGATCATCGCCTCGGCGTACTCCTCGGGTACCTCCACGAAGCCGAAGCCGCGCGAGCGGCCCGTGTCGCGGTCGGTCGCCACGCGCGCCGCGATGACCTCGCCGTGCTGGGAGAAGGCGCGCGTGAGGTCGTCCTCGGTCGCGCTCCAGGGCAGGTTGCCCACGAACAGGGTTTTCGTCACTGGACACACCCCCTTTGCCAAGATCCGATGTCGGTCGGTCGCTGCCGGGGGTGCCTCCATAGGACAGGTGCGAATCTCCCGCCGTGGGCCCGGGCTGCGCAGACCACCTACTATGTACCATGCAGCGGTACGTGTGTGCAAGGCATACCAGCCACGCCCGGGCGCAGGAGGCGCGGGTGCCGCCATCGAAGCCAGTCCGGTCATGCAGTCAGATGCCTCGCCCGCCGCCGCCGCGGCGGCGGCGCCCACCGTCCGCGCCGGGTTCCTCGTGGCCGGTGCCGCCTTCAACTTCAGCTTCCAGCTGCTGCTGGTCCTCATCCCGCTGTTCGCGGCTGAGCGTGGCTACAGCCTGGCAGCCATCGGGCTCTTGACCGCCGTGCCCGGCCTCATGCAGGTCCCCCTGCGGGTCAGCGGCGGCGTCCTCACCGACGTCTGGGGCAGCGCCCGCATCATGCGCGTGTGCTTTCTGGCCTCGGCCGTGGCGGCGGTGCCCCTCTTGAGCGACCACCCGAGCCTCGCCGGCCTGGCGATCGCCCAGGTGTGCAACGGGATCGCCCGCGGCGCCTTCTGGCCGGCGGCCCAATCGCACGCCAGCCGCGCGTCGTCCGACTCGGCGCGCGCCATCGGCTCGCTGTTCACGGTGACGGGGATCGGCGGCATCGCCGCCCTGCTGGCCGCCGGCGCCATCGCCGACCGCCTGGGCTACCCTGTCGCCTTCGGCGCCTCGGGCGCGGCCGCGCTCGTCTCGCTGATCGCGACCTGGCGCGAGCCCGCGCCCGCGCGCCCGTCCGTCCGCCGCCCCATGGGCGAGGTCCTGGCGCCGCTGCGCCGGATGATCCTCCAGCGCCCGTTCCTTGTGGCCGGGGCGCTGGCCTTCGCCGCCTCCACGCCGAACGCCCTGGCCGGCACCTTCTACCCGGTCTTCGCCCTGCAGCTCGGCTTCGGCGCCGTGCTGGCCACCGCGCTCGTGGCCGTGCGGCAGGGCGGCATGATCGCCGGCGCCAGCACCTTCACCCCCCTGCTGCGCCGTCTGAGCTTTCCGCGCGCCATCCTGATCTCGCTCGCCGCCGTCGCCGTCTCCCTGGCGGTGGTGCCCGTGCTGCGCGACCCGGTGCTTTATGCCCTGGGCCTGGCCCTCTCCGGCATCGCCGCCCAGGTGGTCAACGTCGGCTACATCTGGTGGGCGACGCAGAACAGCCGGCCCGAGGAGCGCGGCTCGGCCCTGGCCGCCACCGGTCTATGGTGGGCGGCGGCCGTGCTCCTGGTACCGGCCGTGTTCGGGGCGATGGCGGCGCATCTCGGCGTGGCGGCGACCTTCGTGGTCTGGGGGGCGGGCGTCGCGGCGCTGTGCGCGGGGCTGGCGCTGCGGCCGGCGCTGCTGAGCAGGGCCGAGGCGAGCGCCGAGGCCTAGCCGGACCGGGTCCGTGCGTCCGCTCGGTGGGGCCCACAGAACGACGCCGGGCGCGCGGCCGCTGAAGGCTCCTTGCCCACGGGCTTGCCGGTCTGATGTTGGGGCATCGCCCGGGTCATCACGAGCCGCACCCAATGGGCTGCCGCTCCGCCCGTCACGGTGGGGGCCGCAACTGGATCCCCGGGCCACGGGGCGGAGCACCGGATGCTGACGGGCCGCGGCCACGCGTCCCGCGCCCCGCGCCCCCTACGGCCGCTTCAGGGCCTGTCCGCGCTCACGGGACCGCTGGTGGCGGTCCAACTCGCGCTTTCTGAGCCGGATGGCGGCCGGCGTGACCTCGACCAGCTCGTCCTCGCGGATGAACGCCAGGGCCTGCTCCAGGGAGAGCATGCGCGGCGGGGTGAGCTTGATCTCCTCGTCGCCCGTGCTCGAGCGCATGTTGGTCAGGTGCTTCTTCTTGCAGACGTTGATCTCCAGGTCGCCCTCGCGTGCGTTCTCGCCGACGATCTGCCCCGCGTAGACGGGGAGGCCGGGGCCAAGGAACAGCACCCCGCGCTGCTCGGCGTTCTCCAGGGCGTAGGCCGTCGTCGTGCCCGGCTCCCAGGCCACCAGGCTGCCGCGGCCCCGGCCGGGGATCGGACCCCGCCACGGTCCGTAGCCCGAGAACGTGTGGGCCATGATGCCATAGCCCTTGGTCGCGGCGGTGAACTCGGAGGCGAAGCCGACAAGGCCACGGGCCGGCGCCAGAAAGACCAGGCGGGTGCGGCCCTCACCGGCCGGTGTCATCTGCGCGAGCTCGGCCCGGCGGCTGCCCAGGGCCTCCATGACGGCACCGACGGACGTGTCGGGCACGTCGGCGACCAGCTCCTCGATCGGCTCCTCGACGTTGCCGTCTGCATCCTCGCGCAGGATGACCTCAGGCCGCGATACCGCCAGCTCGTACCCCTCGCGGCGCATGGTCTCGATCATGATCGAGAGGTGCAGCTCGCCGCGGCCGCTGACCCGGAAGGTGTCGGGCGAGCCCGTCTCCTCCACGAGCAGGCCGACGTTGCGCTCAGCCTCCCGCAGCAGTCGCTCGCGCAGGTGGCGGGAGGTGACGTAGGTGCCCTCCTTGCCGGCGAAGGGGCTGTCGTTGACGATGAAGGTCATCTGCAGGGTCGGCGGGTCGACGTTCAGGGTCGGCAGCACCACCGGGTTGTCCGGCACGGTGACGGTGTCGCCGATGCCGAGGTCGGGCAGGCCGGCCACGGCGACGATGTCCCCCGCCCCGGCGGCCTCCGTTGTGATGCGGCGCAGGCTCTCGAAGGTGAAGAGCTGGGTGATCTTGGCCGGCCGCAGCGGTGCGCCCGGCCCGTGGCCGACGACCACCGGCTGGCCCAGGCGGATCGTCCCGCCCGCGATGCGGCCGATGCCGATCCGCCCCACGTACTCGTCGTAGTCGAGCGTGCTGATCCGGACCTGCAGGGGATCCTCCAGGCGGCCCTCGGGCGGCGGCACGGCGCTGACGATGGCATCCAGTAGCGGCCGGATGTCGCCGGTCACGTCGGCCGGATCGAACGGGCGCGGCAGCGCCGCCAGCGCCACCCCCGCCCGCGCCGACGCATAGAGCACCGGGAAATCGATCTGGTGCTCGTCTGCCCCGAGGGAGATGAAGAGGTCCAGGACCTCGTCGACGACCTCCTCCGGGCGGCAACCGGGCCGGTCGATCTTGTTGACCACCAGCAGCGGGTGGACCCCGCTCGCCAGCGCCTTGGCCAGCACGAAGCGGGTCTGGGGCATGGGCCCCTCCATGGCGTCCACGACCAGCAGGGCGCCGTCCACCGTGCCGAGGATGCGCTCGACCTCTCCGCCGAAGTCGGCGTGCCCGGGCGTGTCGACGATGTTGATCTTGTGGTCGCCGTAGAAGACGGCTGTGTTCTTGGACAGGATGGTGATGCCCCGCTCGCGCTCGAGGGGGTTGCTGTCCAGGGCCCGCTCCGGCACCGCCTGGCCGACGCGGAACACCCCCGTCTGCCGGAGGATGGCGTCCACCAGGGTGGTCTTGCCGTGATCGACGTGGGCGATGATCGCCACATTGCGAATGGTCGCCGGATTGCGCAGGGTTTCCACGGGCGTGCTCATACCGACCGATTGTACCAAAGCGTGCGGGAGCCCGATACAGGCAGCGGGCCATAACCCATGGAGGGGTGGATTCGCCCATGCCCCGCTTTCGCCCGTTGCAGTGGGTCGCGCTCACCGCGCTCGGTCTGCTCGCCGCCCTGACCATCGCCGTCGGGGCACGCCCATCGGCCGCCAACCGGCCTGTCGCCGCCGTCGCCACGGCCGCCGCCGGGCCCACAGCGTCCGCCGCCGCAGCCACGGCAGGCGCCGCCGCGCCGCCGGCAGGGGCCGCGGCGTCCCGGAACGTCGGCGCCATCAGCACCACCGTGCCGAGCACACAGGGCGAGCTGGTCCCGAGCCCCGTCGAATCCCTGGTCGGCGTGGAGTCGTTCGACGGCGGCAACGCCCCGACCGGCGCCAGCCAGGATGCCCACCTCGGGACCGGGTTCGTGGTCCAGCTGCAGGGCCTGGGGGCCTGGGTCGCGACCGCGGGCCACGTGGTGGTCGGCAACCGCGCGGCCGTCTTCCTGCCCGGCGACCCCACGCCGCATCTGGCCGACCGGATCGTGCGCGACACAAGCGCCGACCTGGCTCTGCTCCACGTCCCGTCGCTCATCGGCGTGGCCGCCGTGCGGCTCGCCAATCCCCCGTCCTCGGCCTGGGCCGCGGAGATCGCCTGCGTCCGCTGGCCCGAGTGGACCTACCAAGCCTACCCCGTCGCCCTGGCGCGAGGGGCCCTGGCGGTGTTCAACGGCAGCGACGGGACGCTCAACACGCCCGCGCTGTCGGTGCTGCCGGGCTGCTCGGGCGGGCCGCTGCTGGTCTACAGCACAGATGGCGCCGTCGCTGTCACGGTCGGCGTCGTGATCGACGCCATCACCCAGCCGCTCGGCGTCGGCTACGTGCCCGTGGCGCAGGTGAAAAGCCTGCTCGCCGCCGTGTCCGGCAGCTGACGGCGGGGGTTCACGGGCGCGCCGCCGATGGAGATGGCGAAGTCGGCGTCGTGGCCGACGCCACCGCCGAGCCGCGCAGCGTCGGGCCCGTGCCCGCGCCCCCGGCGCATGTGGGGCGCCTGCTGGCCGTCGCGTCGGGCAGCTGACGGCTACGGCTGGAGGTAGCCGATCGGGTTCACGGGCGTGCCGTTGATGAAGATGGCGAAGTGCACGTGCGGGCCGGTGGCGTTGCCGGTCATGCCCGAGTAGGAGATCAGCTGGCCGACCTGCACGTGCTGGCCCACCCTGACCACCGCGCTGCTGTTGTGGGCATAGAGCGTGATGACGTTGCCATTCTGGATCCGGATGGCGATGCCGTACCCGCCGTCCCAGCCGGCCGTGATGACCGTTCCGCTGATCGAGGCGTGCACGGGCGTGTACATCGGCACGCCGATGTCAATGCCGTGGTGGAAGTTCGGCTTGCCGTACAGGATCCGCCAGCCCCAGGGCGACGTGATGGGCCCGTGCACGGGCCAGGGCAGGGAGCCGGTCCCGACATGCGCCCCGTAGCCACTCGAGCCGCCGCCCGAAGCCACCGCCGGTCCCTGGGTCGCGCCGGCCGGCGGGTCGTGCGGGATCCACAGCCGCTGGCCAATCTGCAGGTACGCGTTGACGTCGATGTGGTTGGCGGACGCGATGGTGGCGGCGCTGACACCGGCGTCGGCGGCAATCTGACCGAGGGTGTCGCCGGTGGCGACGCGGAACACCCAGCCGACGCGCGTGGGCACGGTCAGGTGCTGGCCCGGCTGGAGGACGCTGTTGCCGTTGAGGTGGTTGGAGGCCTCCAGGCTCGGGAGGTCGGTGCCGAAGCGGGCGGCGATGCCGGAGAGCGTGTCGCCTGGCTGCACCGTGTACTTCGTGACCGGTATACCCGCCGGGCCGTTGCTGGCTGCGGGCGCGGGCGCCCTGGGCCCGCCGGTGGGATCCTGGGTGGGGAGCGCGGCCGCGTGGGCCCTGCCGCGCGCGGAGGCCCGCAGCACCGCCCCTGCCGCGGGAAGCATGCGCACCGCCGCCGATTTGCGCTGGCCGCGCCGGCCGACCGCGACGGTGGTGGCTGGGACGTGGACGAGCGCCGCCGGAAGGACCAGCCCGATGGCCATGAGCACCATGAGACAACGCCGACCAAGGTCGGTCTGCAGCCAAGCGGTTTGCCGCCTGCGCAAGAGAGAGCCACCCCCGCCCTGCAAGTGGGGGCGGCCCGCAGCGCCGGCACCGGCCCCCCAACGGCCTGCCTACGGGGTTAGCTGCCGGGTTCGGGCGGTTGGGGAGCGCCCTACTCGCGCACCCGCGCGAGATTCACCCCATGCGGACATGGGTCCCCCGCGCCCCGTCCGTGGGGCTTCAGCAGTTCCAGCAGTTGTAAAGCCTTCTCGATTTTAGGGACACGAAGAAACGCTGACAACGCCCGTTTCGACGCGCTTCTACACGAATGGCTACCGCTGGCGCTTGCATATGCACGCGGACGCGCGCGTTCTCCGAATGTTTGCTTTTCGCACACATGGGAAAGGGCGGCCATGCAGCGGTT
>JAJYVM010000163.1 GCA_021792015.1 Bacillota bacterium
CTCACGACGGTGAGCCGGTACATGAAGCACGTGATGTGGGCGCGGGGGCTGAACCCGCTTGTGGTGCCCAACGGCATCCCCGAGGGCTGGCAGGGAGAGCCGCCCGCCGGCGACGTGGCGGCGCTGCGGGCCGGGATGCGGGCAGGCGGCGCCGACCCCTGCTTCGTCAAGGTGGGGCGCTGGGACCCGGATAAGCGCTGGCACATGGCGGTGGGCGCCGTGGCGGCGCTGCGGCGGCAGGGCCTGCCCGCGCGGCTGCTCTGCAAGGGCGGAATGGAGCCGCACGGTGCCGAGGTTCTGCGAGCGGCCGCGGGGATCGGGCTGCCCGTGACCGACGTTCAGGTGCCGGAGGGAGCGGGCCCGCGCGCCCTCGGCGACGTCCTGGCGGCGGCCGGGGATGCCCCCGTGCTCAACCTCAAGGGCTTTCTCGCACCGGCGACCCTCGCCGCGCTCTACGCGGCGGCGGACGCCGTCCTGGCGAACTCGGGGCTGGAGCCGTTCGGGCTCGTCGGCCTCGAGGCGATGTCCGCGGGGGCGCTGGTCTTCGTCGGCACGACCGGCGAGGACTACGCGGTGCCACTCGACAACACGGTCGTCGTCGAGACGGACGACCCCGGCGAGATCGCGCGCTACTGGCTCCAGCTGGCCGGCCGCTCCGAGCTGCGCGCCGCCCTGCGCGCGCGCGCGCACGAAACGGCGCAGGCCTTTGCTTGGGACCGCGTGCTCCAGGTGCTGCTCAGCCGGCTCGACTATCTTGCCGCCACCGCGGGCCGTTAGCCGGCGCGAGCGGCGAGGCCGCCGCGGGCGGTTGCGCCGCGCGCGGCACGGGCCAGCGCCGCCCGGCCGGGCGCGCCGGCAGCAATTGCAAGCCGTGCGGGGCGCCCGAAGCGATAGCCGCCCGCCCGCGCGGGTAGCCTAGCGGCCGAGAGGGAGGCGGCAGCATGGCTGACTACGAGCCAGGGCACTACCGTTCGGGGTTCGAGGACGACGAGCGCCGGGCGCCCTACGCGACTGACTTCGGGAGCCGCGCGGAGACCCGGTACGCGACCGGCTACGGCTACGGGCCGACCTACGGCGGCACGGCAGGCGCTTACGGAACCACGTACGGCGGCGTGGCGGGGGGCTACGGATACGGGGGCGCCGGCCACGGCGCGACATCCCACATTGGGGCCGGCACCTACGGCCGCACGGCCTATTCCGGGACCACGTACGGCGGCACCGGCCGCCAGAGCAGACTCACCTCCGAGGCCGGGTACGGCGGCGGCCACTTCGCCACGACCCACTTCGGGCGCGAGCAGGCCACGGCCTTCGGCGCCCACGGCTGGCGCGAGGAGGGAGCCGGCGAGCGCCGGTATCCGGATTACGCGCGCACGGGCAGCGGCTGGACCCACCAGGAGGAGTCGCGCTTCGGCGAGCCGGGGCGTGCCGGCATCAGCCAGTCCGTCACGGGCCTGCAGGGCTTCGGAGCCTTCGGTCCCGGCGTCCCGGTGCAGCGCCGGCGCATCGGCAACCGGCAGTACGGACCCTATTAGGGGTGGCGAGCGGCGGGCGGGGCGAGCAATCCCCCGCCCGTTGTGGCGGACCGGCGCCGGTGCGCTGCGACCGGCGGCGGCCGTTCCGGCGCGGACGGCGGCGCTGCAGGCCGGGCCGGGTGTGGTGGTGAGGGCGCGGCGCTGGCGGGGCGGACACACAGGCGGGTGGCGGGCGCCCGATGGCGGGCGGATGCCGGTGCGCGCGTCGCGGCCGGCCGGCGGATCCGGGCTCCGTCAGGTGTGCGGCCGCAGCTGGCGGACCACCGTCACGGCAATCCCGGCCAGCGCACCGATGTACGGGTGGCCGACAAGGGTGCCGACGACCGTAAGGGCCACCACCCAAAGGATCGGGCCCCACGAGCCGCCGGAGACGGTGGCGCCGATGCCCAGGCGGCGGCGGTTGCGCTCACGCGCCAACTCACGCCGGCAGTTCGGGCAATACCGCTCGCCCGGCCGGGCAACGAAGACCCGCCGGCAGCGGTAGCATTGAGCTAAGCGTGTGACCTCGGCCATCGCCCTCATTCTATCACCCGGAAGGCTCCCATCTGGGAAGGCGTGGCCAGCCCCCGCCGCGAAGCTGCTCCCATTGGGCGGGCATGGCAGCGCGGACCCCCACGCGGTGCTGCGTCGGGCAGCGCGGCTCGCCCTCGACCCGCGCGGCGGCGAAGTCCCCGCCCGCGCTTCCGATGTCTCCCCGTCGGAGCCCGGCCGACGGGAAGGGAGGGGCTGCGCTTGGACGGTCCGGCCCTGCTGGAGCGCCTCGTGGCGATCCCGGGTGTCTCCGGCGCTGAGTCTGCGGTCGCCGCAGCCGTGCTGCAGGCGTGGGAGCCGCTCTGTGACCATGTCAGCACGGACGCGCTTGGCAACGTGGTGGGCCTTCTGCGGGCCGACCCGCCGCCGCCGGCCGGGACGCGGGCCCCGACCCTCATGCTCGCCGCCCACACGGACGAGATCGGGTTGGTCGTGACCCGGATCGAGGCGGGCGGCTTCCTGCGCCTGGCGGCCATCGGCGGCATCGACCGCCGCTACCTGCCCTCCCTGGAGGTCCTGGTCCACGGCCGCGAGATCCTGCCGGGCCTGATCGGCACCCTTCCCCCCCACCTGACGACGCCCGAGACCCGCGGCAAGCCGCTGCCCCTGGACGAGGCGTACGTGGACGTCGGCCTCCCCGAGGCGCGCGTGCGCGAGCTGGTGTCGGTCGGCGACCGTGTGACCGTGGATCGGCCCCTGGGCCGCCTGCTGGGCGAGGTGGCCTATGCCAAGGCGATGGACGATCGAGGCAGCGTGGCGGCCCTGCACGAGGCCCTGCTGCGCCTGCGCGAGCGCCGCCGCAGCCTGCAGGTCGCCTTCGTCGCCACCGTCCAGGAGGAGGTCGGCCTGCGCGGCGCCGCGACCTCGGGCTACGGCCTGGCGCCGGACCTCGCCATCGCCGTCGACGTGGGCCATGCGCGCTCGCCGGGGGTGTCGGAGGCCGACGGCGCAAGCGACCTGGGCAAGGGACCGGTGGTCGCACAGGGCGGCAACTTCCACCCGCAGATCGTGCGGGCGCTCTTGGACGCCGCGGGGGCGGAGGGCATCCCGCACCAGCGCGAGTACCTCCCCGGGGCTTCCGGCACGGACGCCTGGGCCATCCAGGTGGCGCGCGCCGGCGTGCCCTGCGGCCTGCTCTCGCTGCCCCTGCGGTACATGCACAGCCCGGTCGAGACCCTTGACCTCGCCGATCTGCGCGAGACCGGCCGCCTCCTGGCCGCCTTCGCCGCGGCGGCGGACCCGGCCTGGGTAAGGGGGCTGACCCGTGTCCTCAAATGAAGCGGGCGGTCATCCGCACGCGAGCGGCTTCGATGAAGCGGGTGGTCATCCGCACGCGAGCGGCTTCGATGAAGCGGGCGGTCATCCGCACGCGAGCGGCTTCGATGAAGCGGGCGGTCATCCGCACGCGAGCGGCTTCGATGAAGCGGGCGGTCATCCGCACGCGAGCGGCTTCAGCGAGGCATGCATCGACCTGGTCCAGCGCCTCAGCGACCTGCCCGGCGTCGGTGGCGACGAGGGCGCCGTGCGCGACGCCATCTGGGCGCACATTGCCGACCATGTGGAGGCAGCCCGGGTCGACGCCCTGGGCAGCCTCATCGCGCGGCGCGGGCGCGGTGGCCCCCGTGTCCTGATCGACGCCCACATGGACGAGGTCGGCCTGCTGGTCCGCCACATCGAGAAGGACGGCTGGCTGCGCTTCGTCAACGTGGGCGGGATCGACCCGCGCGTGCTGCCCGGCGCCGTGGTCCGCGTGGGCGCCGCCGCCGTCCCGGGCGTGATCGGCTGGCGGCCGATCCACCTGCAGTCCGAGGACGACAGAAAGCGCGTGATCCCCATCAAGGACCTCGCGATCGACATCGGCGCCACCTCGCGCGAGCAGGCGGAGCGGGCCGTGCACCCGGGCGACTACGCGGTGTTCGCGACGCGCGCCGCCTTCTTCGGCGACGGCCTGCTGCGCGGCAAGGCCCTGGACGACCGCGTCGGCTGCGCCATCCTGGCCGAGACCCTGGCCGCCGCGGGCGACTACGGCATCGAGGTGCATGGCGTCTTCGCCGTCCAGGAGGAGGTCGGGCTGCGCGGGGCCGGACCCGCCGCATACGCCGTCGCGCCCGACCTGGCCGTGGCCCTGGAGGGCACGACCTGCGCGGACCTGCCGGGGGTCGAGGACCACGAGCAGGGCACGCGCCTCGGCGCCGGCCCCGTGCTGCGCATCATGGACAACGGCATGATCCACGACCGGCGGCTCAACGCCGTGCTCGCCGCAACCGCCGAGGCGGCGGGCATCCCGTACCAGTGGAAGGGGACCACCGCGGGCGGCACCGACGCCGGCCGCATCCACACGGTGCGGGGCGGCATCCCCAGCGCGACCCTCTCCGTGCCCTGCCGGTACATCCACTCGCCCTGCGCCGTGGCGTCGCGGACCGACATCGGCCACGCGCTCGCCCTCCTGCAGGGCTTCCTCCGCACGCTGGCCACAAGGGGGCTTCCGGCATGAAGGACCTGCTGGCCCGCCTGACCGACACCTTCGGGCCCTCGGGCCGCGAGGACGCCGTGCGCCGCGTGATCGGCGCCGAGCTGGAGGCCATGGGGCAGCGGCCGCTCACCGATGCCCTCGGCAACCTGGTGGCCGTGCTGCCGGGCCGCGGCGGCGGCGCCCGCATCCTGCTCGCTGCCCACATGGACGAGATCGGCCTGATCGTCACCCATGTGGATGAGCACGGCTTCGCCCGCTTCGCCCCCGTCGGCGGCCACTCGCCGCAGACGCTGCTCGGCCAGCGGGTGCGCTTCTTCGACGGCACGACCGGCACCATCGGCGCCGAGCGGTTGGACGACCCGAAGGACCTCAGGATCGACAGGCTCTTCATCGACTGCGGCGGACCCCGCCCCGCCGTGCGCGTGGGCGAGATGTGCGCCTTCGCGGCGCCGATGGCATCGGACGGCGGCGACCGCTGGATGTCGCACGCCATGGACGACCGCGTGGGCTGCCTGGTCCTGCTGGAGGCGGCGCGCGCCCTCCGCGATACCCCGCACGAGGTCCACCTGGCCTTCACGGTGCAGGAGGAGGTTGGCCTGCGCGGCGCCCGCACGGCGGGCTACACGGCCGACCCCGAGCTGGCCCTGGCCATCGACGTCACGGCCACGGGCGACACCCCGAAGGCCCGCACCATGGACGTCTCGCTCGGCAAGGGCGCCGCCATCAAGGTGCGCGACAACAGCCTGCTGGCCCACCCGTACGTGCTCGGCTGGCTGCGCGGCGCGGCCGAGCGCCGCGGCATCCCGCACCAGATGGAGGTTCTGGAGTTCGGTGGCACCGACGCCGGCGCCATCCACACGGTCCGTGCCGGCGTCCGCAGCGGCGCCGTCTCGATCCCGTGCCGGCATGTGCACACGCCCGGCGAGATGGTGGACGCCGGCGATGTGCGGGCCTGCGTCGATCTTTTGGTGGAGGCGCTTACCGCGCCTCTCCCATGACCGCACCCGGCGCCCTGGACGAGTACGTGGCGCTGTTTCGCTCCGGCCGCTTCTTCGAGGCCCACGAAGCCCTGGAGCGGCTCTGGCTGGAGCGCGACGGCGACCCGTTCCTGCAGGGGCTGATCATCTTCGCCGCCGCGTACGTCAAGGCGGGGCGCGGCCAGCCGGGCGGCGCCCGCACCCACTTCACCCGCGCCCTGCGCTATATGCGCGCCTACGGGCCGGAGCGCGAAGGCTTCGATGTCGCTGCGATCGCCGCGCACGCCGAGCGCTGCCTGGAGGCCATCGCAGCCGGCCAGCCGGTCCCCGCGTTCGACATGCGGCGCGAGCAGGTGCCGCCGCCCCCGCCGCAGGCGCCCGCCTCGGACGAGGAGATCCGGCGTGTGCTGGCCGAGGTGGCCGCCTGCCGGACGCCGGGGCAGCGCCCCGTGCTGGACGACGTGCCGGAAGCGCTGCTGCGCCTGCATGGGCGCGCGGGCGCCCGCCGCGTCCACCAACTCAACCGTGGGCGGACATGAAGCGGCCAGCCCTACGGGCTGGCCGCACGCAAACAACCCGGCGCCTCAGCCGACGCCTTACTTCTTGAAAAAGTTCGCGTTCTTCTCGATGTAGCTGCGCCACTGCTCCGGGACCTCGTCCTCGTCGAAGATCGCCGAGACGGGGCACACTGTCGAGCAGGCGCTGCAGCCGATGCACTCCTCCGGGTCGATGAAGTACTGGTCCTCGCCCTCGTGGATGCAGTTGACGGGGCACACTTCGACGCACGAAGCGTCCTTGGAGCCGATGCAGGGTTCGCAGATCACATAGATCACGCTCTTGCCGCCGTCCCTTCTTCATGTCCCTGCGTCCGCGCGACCCAGCCCGCGAGGACCATGGGCAGCTTGCTTGCCGAGCCCGACGCCATCCTAGCAGAGCGCCCATGTGGGGGCAACCATTGCGGGCGCACCACGGCCGGCCGTGGTGGAGGGCGGGCCGTGGGTGGCGGCGAAGCGGCGCCATCATGAGCTATCGTGCCTGGCGCGGGCTGCTGGTGCGGATAGGTGGCCAGGACAACCTCGCCCGCACGGACCTCCTCGTTCTGGATATCGACGGTGTACTGCTCGACTGTTCACTGTCGTACCCGCGGGCCATCAGCGCCGCCGCGCAGCGGTTTGCGGCCGACCTCGGGTGGCGGATGGACGGCACGCTGCTGACGCCCGAGGAGACCCGGGGCTGGAAGCGGGCCGGCGGCTTCAACGACGACTGGGCGCTGACCCGGGCCGCACTGCACTTTTTCATGAGCAAGGGGGCGCGGGGGGTGGCTGCGGCGCGGTCGGCCCCGCCGTCGCAGGCGGACTTCCTGGGGGAGGTGGCCAGGCTGGGGGGCGGGCCGGACGCGGTGCGGGCCCTGCTGGGCCAGCCGCCGCCGGCTTGGGATCCGGAGCGCATCGCCCGCCTCTGTTGCTCGTACTACGCTGGCGACCGCTGCCGCGAGATGTTCGGCTTCCCGGCGGTGGCGGGGGCGGAGGGGCCGGGGCTGTGTGAACTGGAACGGCCGCTGGTTGCGGCGGCGCGGCTGCTGCGGTGGCCGGGCACGGTTGGCATCTACACCGGCCGGGACGACGGCGAGACGGCGTTTGCCCTGCAACGGCTGGGGTTGGCGGGCCGGCTGCCGCCCGGGCGTGTGGTGACGAGCGGCAGCGGCATGAGCAAGCCCGATCCGGCAGGGCTCGCGGCCCTGGCGCAAGCGGCGGGCGACCCGGCGCACGGCCTCTACGCCGGCGACAACGTCGACGACCAGGAGACGGTGCGCCGCTACCGCGCGCGGCGGGGGAAAGCCCGGCCCACCACGGGGTTCGCCTTCGCCGGCGTACTGGGCGGCACGCTGGGCGACCTGGCGGAGGCGGCGTTCCGGTCCGGGGGCGCGGACATCATCGCGCCAGGTGCCGCGGATTTGGTCGAGGTGCTGCTGGCGATCCGCGGAGTGGCGTGAGCCGCGTGCGGGGATGCGCTTTCCCGACAGCGTGCGTCACGGCGCCGTCCGCCCAGAGGCTTCCGGCCGGCAGCCGAAGGCCGGGGCGACCGAGGCGCCGGGGGGCATGGTCCGGCGCTCCCGGCGACCGGGCTGCGGCCTCAGGTGATGATGTTGGCCAGCCGCGCGGGCTGGCCCTGGGCGGGGGGCGGCATCATCTCGCTGAGGGCCGCGGGCCGGACGAGGGGGATGTCGCTGACTGGCGGCCGCAGGCGATGGGGGCGGCCAGCCGCGGGGGCTGGCCCTGGGCGGGGGGCGGCATCATCTCGCTGAGGGCCGCGGGCCGGACGACGGGATGTCGCTGACTGGCGGCCGCAGGCGATGGGGGCGGCCAGCCATGCGGGCTGGCCCTGAGCGGGGGGCGGCATCATCTCGCTGAGGGCCCCGGGCCGGACGACG
>JAJYVM010000164.1 GCA_021792015.1 Bacillota bacterium
CAGGCGGTACAGGCGGCGCGCCAGGGGCGGTAGCTTGGTGCCTGGCAGCCGCACGCCCACCCCCGTCTCAGCGCCCTGACCCAGCTGGATCTCGATCATGTCGGCCTGGAGCAGCTGCGCTGCCGTCTTGTTGTGGTCGTTCCGGCTGTACTGCACGACGAGGTGGCGCGCCTCCTGGCGCTCTTCCGGCAGAAACGGACCCTCCCCCGTGTTGGTGGAGGTGCCGGCGCGGGCGGCGCCGCGCGCCAGCGCCGTCTTGATCTCGCGGCTCAGGGCGATGCCATAGCCCATGCCACTCACCATGACCGGGATGTCCAGCCGCAGGGGGCGCTTGGCCCGCGGCCCGATGACGACCCCCATGTCGACCGGACTCGAGAGCGGAGTCGGCAGGCGGTCGAGCTGCGCCACGTCGAAGAGCAGTTGCCCAAATCCCGGGAAGGGCAGGCGGCGGCCGAACGGCCGCTGCAGCGGCTCGCCCGTGCTCGCGCGCAGGTCCGTCTCCACCAGGTGCTGGACCCCGAACCGGTAGGTGCCGGTGAAGATCTCCCACAGGTTCTCATGGTAGGGGTCGCGGAAGAGGCGTCTCATGAACCGCGCCAGCACGGTGCGCGCCAGGGGACGCCCGGCCAAGCGCAGCAGCAGCGCAAGAAGAAGGGCGGCGACCAGCGCGCCCGCGGCCGCGGCGGCGGCCGTCTCAAGCCAGCTCATGTGCCCTAGGTTCTCCACGTGGCGAGGGGCGGGGCACGAGGCCCCGCCCCCCAAGTGGCGAGTCAGCCGGTAAGCCGAATTCTGTCGCGGGCGATCATTTCTCTAGGGCGCCCGTCGCCGAGCGCCTCCAGCGACCAACCCGGAACGTCGGCGGGCCGCGTCATCCGTTCCCTATTTGGCCTTGCAGCGGGTGGGGTTTGCCGAGCCGGCCGGTTGCCCGGCCGCTGGTGCGCTCTTGCCGCACCGTTTCACCCTTGCCCGCGCCGCGCCTTCGCGCGCCCCGGGCGGTTCGCGTTTCTGTGGCACTATCCCTGGGGTCGCCCCCGCCGGGCGTTACCCGGCACCCTGCCCTGCGCTGTTCGGACTTTCCTCAGGCGCCGCGTCGCCGCGCTCGCACCTGCGATCGCCTGGCCGGCTCGCCTCCGTGTGCCCCATTCTACGGGATCCGACCGCCCGGTCCAAGCCGGGCGGCGGGGCATTCTAGACAGACATGGCACGCCAGGTTCCCGTCGCGCAGCAGATGCATGCGATCGCCTCCGGCTTGGCGGACGCCCACGATTCGGTGGAGCGCCTGCTCTATGCCATGCAGCTCGATGCACGGCTCACCGGCGACCTCGACGCCACGCAGCAGGCGCTGAGCGACCTCTTCGGCAACGCCGCCGACATCATGATCACCACCCTGTTCAGCGGTGATGGTGTGAAGGTTCTGGCCATATTCAACCAATCGCTGGTCGATCGCGAGCTGCTGATCCGCGCGGTGTTCGACCGCATCGCGGACGCCACCCTTGGGCCGCAACCCGACCTGGATGAGCTGTCCAAGCGCCTGGTGCCCACGGGCATCTCGGAACGCGTTGGCAGCTTCAGCCAGCTGGCCACGCACGTCATCGAGGGCTCGGCGATCCTCTGCCTGCCGGGCTGCACCACAGCGCTCCACCCTGAGCGCGCGGACCTTCGTCCTGGCCGCAAAGACCCTCGGCGAGGAGGAGTTCGTGCCGGAGGGAGCCTTCCTCGTTCTGCTCGTCGGCTGCGCCGTGTGGGCCGCCTGGCTGGGCATCGAGGTCGTGGCGCGCGTCAACGCGGCGATCCTGTGGCTGGTCGATGTCCCCCTGGGGATCATCCTCACCATCCTCAGCACCAACCACGAGTCCTTCGTGCGCCTGCTCCCCATCCTGGCCAACGGCTGGGCGCCGGTCCTGGACATGGCGAGGTTCATGGTCGGCAAGACCGGCGAGTTCGTGGTGATCCTGGTGTACGCCACGGCGATCGAGGGCCCGGCACAACTGCCACGCGCGTCGGTCTGGGGATTCGCCTTCCTCGTCGTCATGGCGCTCGGCCACAGCGTGGGCCCGGCGCTCACGTTCGGCCAGTCGGTGAGTGACATCACCTGGCCGGCCTACTCGCAGATCCGGTCCATCGAGTTCGCCCGCTTCGTGGAGAACCTGGCCGTGACGGCCGTGATCTTCTGGGTGCACGGCTTCTGGCTGGAGACGACCCTGTTCCTGGATGCCGCGGCCCGCACGACGGCCCGGCTGCTCGGCCTGCGGAGCCACAGGAAGCTCCTGCTGCTCTTCGGCCCCGCCATCTTCGGTCTCGTCTACCTGATCCCCACGCAGGCGGCGACCCTCGACGACCGGCGCCTGCTCGACAGCTGGGGCTACCTGATCCTCGGGATCGGAATACCCGTGCTGCTCCTGGCGATCAGCTTCATCCACGGCCGATCCGCGACCGCACGCGGGCGGCAGGCCCTGCTCACCCGCTAGGCCGCCTCAGCCGCTGGGCTGCGCCGCCGCGACCTGGCGTGCCGCCTCGACGGCCAGCCGGTCGGCCAGGACGTTGCCGTGCTGGCCCGCGTGGCCGCGCACCTTGCGCCACTGCACGTCGCGCCGCCGGGACAGCGCCAGGAGCTCCTCCCACAGGTCGCGGTTGGCCACGGGCTCGTTCTTGCTGTTGCGCCAGCCGCGCCGGATCCAGCCGGAAAACCAGTCGTCGGCAAAGGCGTTGATCAGGTACGCGGAGTCGCTGTATACGGTCGCGGCCGCGCCCTCGGGCACCGCGCGCAGGGCCTGGATGGCCGCGGTCAACTCCATGCGCTGGTTGGTCGTGGCCGGCTCGCCCCCGCTCAGGCGCCGGCCGTCGGAAAAGACGGCCGACCAGCCGCCGGGCGCCCGCGGCCGCACCCCGTTGCCGGCACAGGCCCCGTCCGTATAGATCTCCAGGCGGTCCGGCTCCCCCACCATCAGCCGCCTCCCACCAGGATCCGCCCGCAGTGCTCACAGGTCAGCAGGGCTTCGCCGCGCGCCAGGCGCGACAGCACGAGCGGCGGCAGCGCCACGCCGCACGCCCCGCAGCTGCCTCCGGCCACGACCGCGGCGCCGATTCCCGCGGCTCGGGAGCGGATGCGCTCATACTCACGGAGCACAGGCCCCGCCACCGCCTCGGCCAGGCCCTGCCGGCGCGGCTCGAGCCCGGAAAGCGCCGCATCGATCTCCGCGATGCGGGCCCGTGCCTGCCCGCGGCGCTCGGAGAGCTCGGCCTTGTCGCGCGCCAATGCGCGCTCCATCTCCGCGATCCGGCCCGTCAAGGCCTCATCGCGCTCCATGGCCTCCAGGACGCGGGTCTCCAACGCCCCAATTCGCTCGTCGCTGCCCGCGATGTTCTTCTGCAGGCCCTCCAGGTCGCGCGGGCTGCGCACCGTTCCCGAGTAAAGCGTGTCGGTCAGCCGCTTCTTCTCGGCCTCCTCGCTCTGCCGCGCCAGGTCGTCCAGGCGCTGCTGCCGGACCACCGCCTCGCGCTCGACCCGCAGCCGCAGAAGGCGCGCCTCGATGTCGGCCGCGCGCTTGGTGAGCTCGGCCAGCGCCCCGCCGGCGGCGAGGTCGCGCCGCTCCGCCCGCAGGCGGTCGATCTCACGGTCGCAGGCCTGGATGTCCGGGAGCTTTCCCACCTCGGCCTTCCAGTCCAACTGGACACGTTCCTTCCCGCACACGCGGATATCGGTACTCCAGCGCGTCTACGCCGGCGGCGCCCCGGCCACCTGCCCGCGGGGTCAGGGTCGCAGCGCCGCCAGGGCGAGGGCCAGCGAGACGGCGTTGAGGCAGGCGTGGGCGACGTAGCACGGCCAAAGGCTCCGTGCCCGCTCGTAGAGCACGGCCAGCCCGGCACCCACGACGGCCAGCGGCAGCAGCAGGCTCAGATCGAAGTGGGCCGCGCCGAAGAGCAGGCCGCTCACCCCGGCGGCCGCGGCCAGCCCCAGCCGCCCGCGCAGCCACCGGAAGAGCACGCCGCGGTAGAAGATCTCCTCGACCAGCGGGGCCGCGCCGACGACGGCGAGCACCAGAAGGGCCACGCTCACGGGGTCGCGGAAGAGGGCGGGCTGGGTCACAACCGGGTTGTTGGGCACGATGCGGGGCAGGGCCAGCTGCTCGAGCAGGGCGACGGCGCCGCCGGCCAGCTTCAGGACCACGCCCGCCCCGAGGCCGGCCAGCAGCCAGAGGGGAGAGACCCGCGCCAGCCAGTCCGGGCGCACCGAGCGGGCCGACAGCCACCAGAGGGTGGCCGCGAGGAGCGTGCCGGCGATGAGGAAGTAGGAGGCGAGCAGCCGCGCGACCGGCGCGTGCAGCAGCGGCCCAAGCGCCACCTGCAGCAGACCGGCCGCCAGCTCGGCGAGGATCCAGATGAAGGCCACGTCGGAGCCGGGCAGGCGGGCGATGCTTTCGCTACCCCGCACCTTTGCCCCCCACCAGCTCGGCGTAGGCGATGGCGCGCGTGTGGGCCGTGTGGACCCACTGCCGCCTGCGGGCGCGAATCACGCCGCCCCACGTCAGCGGGATCCATGAGTACATGAAGAGCGGGTACAGCACGAGGAAGCGCAGGGGGCGGGCCGGACGCCGGTCGATCAGGGCCGCGGCCGCCGGCAGGACGTAGTCGGCGACCGCCACGAACAGCCAGAAGGGGACGCCGAGCGGCAAAAGTGGCAGGATCCAGAAGTGGCTCAGCAGGATCCCGAGGCCGTACACGCCCGTGGACAGGATGACGTAGAACGGCTGGAACAGGGACAGCCCGCCCTCGAGCTTCAGGATGCTGCGCTCGCGGATCCCGGCCCAGATCAGGCGCGGCAGGTAGCGGAAGGCCACCTGCGCCTGGCCCTGGGCCCAGCGCAGGCGCTGGCGCCAGGACTGGGCGAACGTGAGCGGCTTCTCATCGTAGATGGCCGCATCGTGCGACCAGTACGTCCGGTAGCCGGCCAGGAGCGCCCGGGCGGAGAACTCGAGGTCCTCGGTGAGGCTGGTCGGCTCCCAGCCGACCTCGCGCAGGGCGTGGGCGCTGATGCACATGCCCGTTCCGCCGAGGGCGGCGGACAGGCCGAGGTTGTGCTTGGCCAGAAACCAGAAACGGTTGCTGGTCCAAAAGGACATGCCGAACGTGGCGGACACCCACGTGTCGTCCGGGTTCTTGACGTCGATGCGGCTCTGGACGATCTCGCGGCCCGCCAGCAGCTCCGCGTTCATGATCATCAAAAACGAGGGGTCGACCAGGTTGTCCGCGTCAAAGACGACGAAGGCGTCATACCGCCGCGTGGCCAGCAGGCGCTGAAACGCGTCGGCGAGCGCGTACCCCTTGCCCCGCCGCGGGCTGCTGCGCTCGATCACCCGCGCGCCGTGGCGCTGGGCGACCGCGGCCGTATCGTCCGTGCAGTTGTCGGCGATCACGTGGACGTCGAAGAGACGGCGGGGGTAGTCCATGGCGAGGCAGCAGTCGACGAGGTTGCCGATGACGACGCGTTCGTCGTGGGCCGGGATCACGACCGCAAAGCGCTTTTGGGGCGGTAGGCGCCGCCGCTCGCGCCGGGTCATGAAGCCGGCCCAGGGCAGCAGCGTCAGGTAGGCGGTGTAGCCGAGCAGGATCCATTCCAGCATATGGACGAGGGCCACGACCCAGATGGGCGGAAGCGGGCCTGGGAGGCTCAGCCCCATCATGGTCGAGGGTTCCACGTCCGCATCGCCCCCCTAAAGGCAAGGGCCATTGTACCAGAGGGCCCACGGCCGTCAAAGCCGCTCCAGAAATATGCACTTCAGGTAGAGGGTTTGCTCGGCCCCCAAGAGGCCCGGATGGTCGGGGCCCGCGCCCCGCCGCTCCACCACCCGCATCCGGCAGCGGGCGTCGGCCGCCGCGTCGGCCAGCATGCGCAGGAACATGTCGTCGGTGACGGGCTGCGAGCAGGACGAGGTGACGAGCAGGCCCCCGGGGCGCAGGAGGCGCATGGCCCGCAGGTTGATCTCCTTGTACCCGCGGAAGGCCGCGTCCAGGCTGGCCCGGCCGCGGGCGAAGGCCGGGGGGTCGAGGATGACGCAGTCGAAGCGCCGGCCGTCGTGCTCGTAAGCGCGGAGCTGGTCGAAGGCGTTGGCGACACAGCCGTCGGCGCGGCTCGCGAAGCCGTTGACCTCGGCGTTGGCGAGGGCGGCCGCCACCCCGGCCGGGGAGATGTCGAGGAAGGTCGCGCGCGCACAGCCGGCGGCCAGGGCCTGCAGCCCGAAGCCGCCCGTGTTGCAGAACGCGTCGAGGACCTCACCGCCCCGCGCCAGCTGGCGCAGGCGGAGGCGGTTGCCGCGCTGGTCCAAATAGTGGCCGGTCTTCTGGCCGGCGGCCACGTCGATGCGGAGGGTCAGCCCCCCCTCCCGCACCACCAGCGGCTCGGGCAGCGCGCCCCACCGCACGCCGGATGCCTCGGGCAGGCCCTCGCGGCGGCGGGCGCTCCCCTCCCCCCGCTCATACACCGCCGCGGGCCGGATCAGGTCGACCAGCGTCTCCACGATCAGCGGCTGCCATCGCTGCAGCCCGAGGGCGGAGATCTGGAGCGCGACCACCTCGCCGAGGCGGTCGGCCACGAGGCCGGGCAGGCCGTCGGCTTCGGAGAAGAAGGCTCTGCAGTACCTGGGATCGTCGGCGGCCCGCCGGCGGTAGGCCCAAGCGGCGGCGATACGCCGCCGCACCAAATCCGCGTCGACCGGCTCGTCCGGATCCTCGGTCACGACCCGGAAGGCCAGCTCGGAGCGCGGGTTGTAGAAGCCGCGCGCGATGAAGGCGCCACGGCTGTCCACAAGGTCGGCGACGCTGCCGGGCGCGGCGTCCGTGGGCAGCAACTCGGTCCGGTACGCCCACCGGCGGCCGGCCGCGATCGCGCGCTCCTTACCCGGGCGCAGACATACCGTGCTCACGCGTCAGGGATTCCCGACGGGGCGCGCCGAGCCCTGCGCCCGCGCCTACGGCGTGTGGTCGACGAACTTGACCAGGACGTTGGTGAGCGCGTGGCGCTCGCGGTCGTCGGAGACATCCCACAGCTCCTTCAGCAGGCGCTGCTCGGGATTGGTGGGCGTGACCTCGGCGCTGAGCCACTCGGCGACATCCTTCGCCGCGTTGAGGATCGTGCCGCGCGAGGCGCCGATCGACTGAGCCTGATCAAGGCGGCGCGCCAGGTTTTGCCGGAAGGACTCGAACGATTCGGACCCGGGCATGAAGCCGCACCTCCGCGGCAGGAAGTCTCTCCAACCCGGCTCGGGCCGATGCCTTGACGAACACGTGTTCCCATCGTACCATCGAAACCGGGGGCGGGGCGGATGACGGCGCGGGAGGTCACACACGTGTGCGTGCGCTTGGCGGAGAACGATCCGGCTGCGGTGGCGACCGTCTGCGCCGTGCTGGCTGGCTTTGGGCTGGGCGGGACACCGGAGGCGCTTGACCGGCGGCGGGCGGCGGTGGCGGTCCCCGCCGGGAGCGGCGGCGGGTTCGACCTGCGCGTCGGGGGCGCGCGGGCACGGGCGGTGGTCGCGGAGCTGCAGCGCCTGGGGGTGGCGGGCTGCCGTGCCGGCGTCGGCCCGCAGCGCGGGCTCGCCGTGCTGGCGGCGGACCTGGCCGAACCCGGCGCCGTGCTGGCCCTCACGCGGGCCGACGTACCAGGGACGCTGTGGCCGCTGCCGATCGAGCGGCTGTGGGGCCTCGGCGGAGCGGTCGCGGCGGGGCTGCGGCGGGAGGGTGTCGCCACGGTCGGCGACCTGGTCGCCGCCGGGCCCGGCTGGCTGCGGGCGAGGCTCGGCGCGCGGTCCCACGAGGTCTGGGCGGCGGCGCTCGGCCGCGACCATGTGCCGGCCACGGAGCGCGGCCAGCGGGGGGCGTGAGCGGGCGGGCGGGG
>JAJYVM010000165.1 GCA_021792015.1 Bacillota bacterium
CTACATCGCCAAGGCCCGCCTGGGCAGCCGGTACGTCACGACGACCATTCCGAAGCGGCCGGCTCCGTCCGCCTAGCCACGGCCCGCCACCCCGCATCCGGGTCCCGCGCCAGGAAGGCTGCCGCCTCAGGTGGTCGCGGAGCGCGCGGGCTTGGCGGCCGTGCCGGGATCGGATGGAAGCGCCCGATCACGCACGCCCGGTCGCCGAACACGATTGGCGCCCGGACCGCCTGCTGGCGCGGGCCGCGGCGCGGCGCTCCGCACCGCGCGCCCGTGCCCTCACGGCGCCTGCCGCCGCCGCGCCTCCTCCCGGCAGATGCCGATGAACGCCTGCGCCGCCCGGCTCAGGTATGCGCCCCTGCGCGTGACGATCTGCACCCGGCGGTAGGGGCGGGGTGGCCGCAGCCGCAGCGCGCGCAGCAGCCCGAGCCGCTCCTCCTGCTCCACCACCAGCCGCGGTGCCAGGCTCACCCCCACCCCGATCTCGACCAGGCCCTTGATGGCCTGCAGGCTCTGCATCTCCTGGGCGACGCGCGGGGCAAAGCCCGCCTGCCGGCACGCCTCGACCACGATGGCCTTCAGCCCGAAGCCGTGCTCCAACATGACGAAGGGGCGCTCCCGCAGGTCGGCCAGGCCGATCTCGCCGCCGTCCGCCAGGGGGTCACCCGCGGCCACGATGGCGAAGAGCTCCTCCTCGGCCAGCGCCTCCACCTCGATCTGGGGGTCCGGCTCCTCGGTCAGCGTCGCCACCGCGAGGTCGAGCCGGAGCGCCGCCACGTCGTCGAGCAGGGTGCTCGTTCGCGCCTCCACCACCCGCAGCTCGACCCCGGGGAAGGCCTCGCGGAAGGCCTTGATGGCCGTCGGGATCAGATACGCCGTGATGGTCGGCATGGCCCCGAGCACCAGGCGGCCGCGCCGCAGGCCCGCCAGCTCGTCCACCGCCGCGCCGATCTCCGCCACCCCGCGCAGGATCTGGCGCGCATGGGGCAGCACCGCCTGCCCCACCTCCGTGACGCGGACGCCGCGCGGCAGGCGGTCAAAGAGCCGGTGGCCGAGCTCGGCCTCCAGGGTCCGGATCTGGGCGCTGGCCGACGGCTGCGCCACCAGCAGCGCGTCGGCGGCCTGCGTGATGCTGCCCCGCTCCGCGGCCGCCACGAAGATCTCAAGCTGGCGGATCTCCACGCCGCCCACCCCCTCCGCCATCAGAGTGGGCTATGTCAGATACAAAATCCACGTATTGGACGGATAGGTGGCGCACGCCTACCCTGATGGCCGGGAGGTACCGAATCATGGCAGTCAACCAGCAGGTCGCCGGGCTCCGCGCGCCGGCGCCCGACGTTCGCGGCACCGGGACCGGCCACAGCCTGTGGCAGAGCGTTCACGCGTGGTGGTGGCGGCACTGGGGCCGCCCGACGCAGGACCGGGCCGTCCAGGCGCACATCATGCGCGAGTATCTGCACCGGACCCCACAGGCGGGCCAGCTGCGCGTCGGGGGCATGATGGTGGAGGATGCGCGCACGCGCCGGATCGGGTAGAGCCAGGTCTGGTGCGCGGCGCGCTCGCGCCGCGCGCGCAGGCTGACCGCGGCAGCGTCTTGGACACGGCCACGCACGCCGCCCCCAGGCTCCGGGGTAACGGCAACCCCACCCAAGGTCAGGTCAGGGCCCGGGAGCGAGGACGGACGGCCCGCCGATACGGCGGGCCGCCCAAATGACGCGCTTGCTGCCTACTTCACCACGACCGCCGGCAGCTCGGCCTGCTGCACCAGACGGCTGAAGCCCGCCACGTCCGCGTTGACGACCTCGCGCAGGATGGCCAGCTGGTCGATGATGCGGCTCGACAGCTCGCGGTACACCTCGCGGGCCTGGGCCGTCGGCTTGGCGTCGGCCGCGGCCACGGCGCCCGACAGCGAGGCCAGCTTGTTGTTCAGCTTGATCGGGAAGTTGAGCGGGTCCTCGTGGGCCTTGGAGCGGAACTGGATCAGCTCCTCCTCGACGGCGCCCAGCTTGGCCTTGACGCCCTCGGCGGCCTCGGCCAGCTGCTTGGCGGCGGGGCGGCCCTCCGCCCGCTTGACCCAGTCGTCAAGCTGGCCGCGCACGGCGCGCAGGTTGTTGATGGCGTCGTGCGCCTCCGACAGCCGGTCGCGGATCTCGATCAGGAAGTCGAACTGCTCCTTCAGGTCGGCGTCGCTGGCCGCGATGCGGGGGTCGCGCTTGATCTCGAAGGGCTGGGTGTACGTCTTGCCGTCGACGGTCAGGCGGACCTGGTAGGTGCCCGGCGCGGCGCGGGGGCCGGTGACGCCGCCGTTCCAGAAGATCGCGCCGGGGACCTCGTGGGCGTCGGGGTAGCGCATGTCCCAGACGAACCGGTTCATGCCCGCGGCCGCCGGGGCCTTCGGCCCCTTCTTCTTGGCGCCGTCGTCGCCGCCGCTGCTGAACTCCTTGATCAGGGCGCCGCCGGAATCCAGAAAGGCCAGATTGACCTCGCCCTGGGGCTTTTCGCGCAGCAGGTAGTGCACGACCACGCCGGCCGGGGCATTTTCGCCGGCATCCAGGTAGGCGGTGCGGTCCTGCCCGGTCTGGGGGTCGCGGACCAGGCGGTAGGAGGCCACGAAGCCGCCCGTCGAGTGGAAGGCGCGGCGGTTGTCGGCGTCGCCGCGGAAGCCGCGGCCCAGGGTCGTGCGGATCGTGGGCCGGGGCTGGAACAGGTGCGCGGATCCTTCGCGCACGGCGTCCGTCATCTGGTGCAGGACGGTCAGGTCGTCCAGGATCCAGAACGAGCGGCCGTGGGTGGCGGCGACGAGCTCATCGTTCTTGATGGCCAGGTCGTGGATCGGGACGCGGGGCAGGTTCAGCTGCAGGGGCTCCCAGTGGCCGCCGTCGTCGAAGGAGACGTAGATCGCGCTCTCGGTGCCGGCGTAGAGCAGGCCCCGGCGCTTGGGATCCTCGCGGATGCAGCGCGTGAAGTCGTCGTCGGGGATGCCGGCCGTGATGGCCTGCCAGGTCTGGCCGTAGTCGGCGGTCTTCAGCAGGTAGGGGGATGTGTCGTCGTGCTTGTACCGGGTCGCGGCGACGTAGGCCACGGCCGGGTCGTGGGGCGAGGCCTCGATGATGCTGATCAGGCTCCACTCCGGCAGGCTCTTCGGCGTCACGTTCTGCCAGGTGCGGCCGTTATCGCGGGAGACGTGGATCAGGCCGTCGTCGGAGCCGGCCCAGAGGACGCCGCGCTGGGCCGGCGACTCCGCGAAGGCGAAGACCGTGCAGTAGTACTCGACGCTGGTGTTGTCCTTGGTGATGGGGCCGCCGGTGGCCTCCATGCGCGAGACGTCGTTGCGGGTGAGGTCCGGGCTGATGATCTCCCAGCTCATGCCCTCGTTGGTGGTGCGGAAGACGACCTGCGAGCAGGCGTAGAGCGTGTTCGGGTCGTGCGGCGAGAGCACGACGGGGAAGGTCCACTGGAAGCGGTGCTTCAGGTCCTTGGCGCCCCAGCCCATCGGGTTCTCGGGCCAGGGGGTGATGTTCTGGACCTGGCGCGTGCGGTGGTCGTAGCGCGTGAGCAGCGAGTAGCTGCCGGCGTAGACGATGTTGCTGTCGTCGGGACGGACGGCGATGTAGCCGCTCTCGCCGCCGCCGACGTCGTACCACTCGTTCATCGGGATGCAGCCCTTGGGCGACCATGACGGGCCGCAGAGGGTCGTGTTGTCCTGCTGGGCGCCGTACACGCGGTACGGGAACTGGCTATCCGTCACCACGTGGTAGAACTGTGCCGTCGGCTGGTTATAGAGGGTCGACCAGGACTGGCCGCCGTCGAAGGTGACGCAGGCGCCGCCGTCGTTGCCCTCGATCATGCGGTTGGGGTTTTTGGGGTCGATCCAGAGGCCGTGGTTGTCGCCGTGCGGGGTCGGGACGGACTTGAAGCTCGCGCCGCCGTCCGTGGACTTCAGGCACTTCACGTTCAGGCACCAGACCGTCTCCGGGTCCTGGGGGTCGGCGAAGACGTGGCTGTAGTACCAGGCGCGCTGGCGGATCTCCTGGTCGCCGCTCATCCGCTTCCAGGTGGCGCCGCCGTCGTCGGAGCGGTAGAGGCCGCCCTCGGCCGCCTCGACGCAGGCCCAGATCCGGTCGGGGCGGGCGGCGGAGACGGTGACGCCGATGCGGCCCTTGACGCCGGCCGGCATGCCGGGGTTATCCGTCAACTCGGTCCAGCTGTCGCCGCCGTCGGTCGACTTGTAGAGGCTGCTGCCGGGGCCGCCCGACTCGAAGAAGTGGGCGCCGCGGCGCACCTCGTAGAAGGCGGCGTAGAGGATGCGGGGGTTGGTCGGGTCCATCGCCAGGTCGATGGCGCCCGCGTTGTCGGAGCGGAAGAGCACCCGCTGCCAGCTCTTGCCGCCGTCCCTGGTGCGGAAGATGCCGCGCTCGGGGTTGGGGCCGAAGGCGTGGCCGAGGGCCGCCACGTAGACATGGTCGGGGTTGGTCGGGTGCACGCGGACCGCGCCGATGTGGCGTGTCGCCGCCAGGCCGAGGTGGCTCCACGTCTTGCCGGCGTCGGTCGAGCGGTAGACGCCGTCGCCGTGGGAGACGTTGCCGCGCAGGCAGGCCTCGCCCATGCCGGCGTAGATGACGTTCGGGTCGGAGGGCGCCACGGCCAGCGCGCCCACGGGGCCGGTCTTGAAGTAGCCGTCCGATGTGGGCAGCCAGCTGTTGCCGCCGTCCTCCGTCTTCCAGACGCCGCCGCTGCAGGCGCCGAAGTAGAAGACCAGGGGCTCGGTCGGGTGGCCGGCGACCGCGACGACGCGGCCGCCGCGATGGGGGCCGATCAGGCGCCACTGCAAGGATTCGAGCATGCGGATACCTCCTGCCGCGCGGGCCGGGCTGCGGGACGGGTGGGCGGATCGGCTCGATGGTGTTGCGCGGCACGTGGGCGCTTCTGTACGGGGCCCGAAATTCCTGCCGTGGGCGGCGGGGGATGTGACCCATGCGGGGGGCGGCGGCGCAGCGGCCGCCCCCGCTCTGGCCCGTCAGGTTGGCGGGGACAGCGATTTGGATGGGTGGGGCAGGGGTCGTCCCGTCACGCTTACATGCACGACCTTCTCGTCTGCGTGCAGCAGCGGCACCGCTACGACGTCTGGCCGGCGGACCCACGGTGACAAGCTGCCCGCCCGCGCCACGTGGCCGACCGCCCGAACGGCAGGTCCGGGGTGTTGACGAGGTCGTTGTCCACGGTGGCGATGATGTCGTCGCCGTGCACGCACAGAGCGCCTGCCGAAAAGGGATCCATGCCCCGCGCGCTGACAGTCTGGCAGCTCAGGCCGCGGCCTGCAGCAGGCGCATGTACGTCCCGCCGGCCGGGCGCAGCGTCACGCGCGGCTCGAGGACGAGGCGCTGGCCTGGCACCAGCTCCGGTACGTAGCGTTGCAGAATCGCGGCCAGGATCAGCTTCGCCTCCTGTTGGGCGAAGGGCATGCCGATGCAGGTGCGCGGCCCGCCGCCGAAGGGGAAGTAGGCGAACGGGCTGACGGGCTGGGTGAACCGCTCGGGCAGGAACTCGTCCGCGTGCGGCCACAGGTCGGGCCGGCGGTGCACGACCCACTGGCTCATCAGCTCGAAGGCGCCGGCCGGGAGGCGGTGGCCCAAAACGGCGTCGTCGGCCCTGGCGCGGCGGCCGATGACCCAGGCCGGCGGGTACAGGCGCAGCGACTCCTTGATGACCATGTCGAGGAGCGGCAGGTCCGGGAGGTCCGCCAGACTGGGCCGGCGCCCCGCCAGGACCCGGGCCAGCTCGGCCTGCAGGGCCCCGCGCTGGGCCGGGTTGCGGCTGAGCAGGTGGAAGGTGAAGGTCAGCAGGTTGCTGGTCGTCTCGTGGCCGGCGGCCAGCAGGGTGATGGTGTGGTCGCGGACCTGGCGGTCCTGCAGGCCCGTCTGCAGGAGCGTCGTCATGACGTCTTCGGCCGCGACCTGATGGCGGGCGGCGACAAGGGCGAAGATCTCGCGGTCGAGGAAGCGGCGGGCGCGCTGATAGCGGCCGTACGCCGTGAACGGCAGGTCGAGGCGGAGCTTCGGCAGCAGGCCGTGGTCTTCGTCGTAGTCAAGGATGGCGTTGAACGCGCGTCCGAAGGGCCCGCTGGCGTCGGCCAGGTCCACCCCGAAGAGGGCGCGCGCGACGATGCGCAGGGTGAGCTGCTGCATCGCCAGGTGCATGTCGACGACCTGGTCGGCCGCCCAGGCGGCGAGCATGGTCTCCGTGTACCCGAGCATGACGTCGGCGTAAGACTCCACCCGGCGGCGGCTCAGCGCCGGCTGCACCAGGGCCCGCTGGGCGTGGTGGAAGTCGCCGTCGATGTTGAGCAGGCCATCGCCGAGGAAGGGCATCGACGGCAGATTGACCTCGCGGCTGGTGTAGTTGGCGGCGTTCACGACCAGGATGCGCTCGATGGCCTCCGGTGCGGAGAACAGAAAGAGGCGGCCGCCGCGGCCGAGGTTGATCGTCACCGCGTTGCCGTGCTCGCGCTGCATGCGGGTGAAGAAGCCCATCTGGTCGCGGCGCAGGTCCAGGCCGTTGCCGACCAGCCAGCGCCCCTTCGGCCCGGGCGGCAGGTCGCGGGCGGGCGGCTCAGGCGCCGGCGCGGGTCCGGGCGCGGGCGTCCGGGACGTCTGAGGCTTCTCCTCCGTGACGGTCCGGTCCGGCATCGCGAAGGCCTCCCCCGGGCCATGGGCGCGCGGGTGCGCCTTTCCCCTCGATCATACGCCGCCGGTGGCGGGGCGCGGCGGCCGCTGCCAAAGGCGGTGCGGCCGAGCGATGCGCGGGCGAGCCGCCCTCCCCCGCCACGGCACGCGGCGCGAACCGTGTCGTCGCGCATGTCGCTTTCCGTAGGATACCGTTCATTGCGTTTTCATGGCTGGACACGCTACAATGTGGCTGCTTGGCTCCGGGGAAAAGTGGCACGGCGGGTCCGGTAAGACCACGCTCCATTCCACCCCGCGATGTCCCGGCACAGCACTTTCGAGGGGGGGTAATGGAAGATGGTCAAGACCCTGTTCGTGGGCAACCTGCCTTGGAGCGCCACCGAGGAGGACCTGACGCGGCTGTTTTCCCCGTACGCCGAGGTTATCTCGGCGCGCGTGGCGACGGACCGTGACACGGGCCGCTCGCGTGGGTTCGGCTTCGTGGAGGTCCCCGAGGCGCAGGCCCAGGCGGCGATCGACGCGCTCAACGGCTCCGATCTCGGCGGCCGTCCGCTGACGGTCAACGAGGCGCGTCCGCGTGAGGAGCGTCCCCGCAGCAGCCGCCCGCGCTACTAAGCCGAAGCGGTTCACGGAAGCGCCGGCCCCCAGGTGGGGCCGGCGCTTTTCGCTTCCGTCGGCGATGGCACACCTTCCCGTGGACGGAAGGCCGGACGCCGACATACGATCATGGGTACAGGAGGAGAGATCCTTGGCGTCGTGGGGGATGCTGGAGCATCTCAGCGACCGGGACCTGACGTTCCTGTCCGGCGGGCAGGCCGATCACCTGCGGGCCGATCCCGACGCGATCGAGCGGCTGCTCCGCGACCCGGCCCTGGCGGCGCGGCTGCTGCGCGACCAGGAGATCCTCCTCCACGTCAGCCCCTACCTGCTCTTCAGCGTCCTCCTCCGCCAGGCCCGCCGCGACCTGCAGGAGCGGCCCTACACCATGGAGTGGACGGCCCCGCGCTCGCGCGTGCCCGTCTTCGACGCCGACCGCGTGGCCAGCTTCCTGGCTGAGCCCCGCGAGCGCGACTACCTCGTCGAGCTGCTGGCCTCGTTCACCCGTGTATACAGCGGCAGCGTGTGGCGGCGCACCCGGCGCGGCTACCGGCGCCGGCGCTACTCCGAGCTGGACCTCGCTTCCCTGGAGGCCGTCGA
>JAJYVM010000166.1 GCA_021792015.1 Bacillota bacterium
AGTCGTCGGTCAGCCCGCTGACCTCCTCACCCCGCCAGCGCCGGCTCGCCACCGCCGCCAGCACCTCCGGCCACCCCACCCGCGCCCCGGCCTTGCCTTCCATCCGCCACCGTCCTTCCGAGCCCGGGCCGCTCACGCTGCCCGCCGCGGGTGGCGGCGTGCGGATCCCGGCGATGGAACACGCGGGGACCGGGTGCGCCGGCCGGCCGCCGGGCGCGCCTCGCGCGGGCCCGCCCCGGCTGTCGGGGCGCGGCTGGCGCGGGCGATGGCCCTCCGGCAGGCCACGCTCACATGTTCGACACGCAGGGGAGATCTATGACCGGGGCCGCAGCCGCAACCGGCGCGCCGGCAAGCCGACGATCTGAACTTCGCACGCTCGCGGTCCAACGACATGGCCCCCTCATCCGTGAGGATGCTGCCGCCGCCTCGGGGACTATTATCGTCGCCCGCCCGTCCCGGTGAAGTTCGGGTGCCCATACCCCGCCCCGGCCCCGCCGCCCCGGCCCCGCCGGCCCGACAGCACCCTCCCACGCGCGCTCCGGACTCGCGCGGCGGCGCCGGTCAGACGCGCAGGGCGCCGGCATAGGGTCCGGCCCCATGGCGCAGCAGAAACAGTGCCGCCGCCCCGATGGCGATCAGCAGCACGGCGAGGGCCAGGCGAGTGCGAATCACGCTCATGCGGTAGAGGCTGCCCGCCTCACCCGTGCCCCACTCGCGCCGGCTCCGCCCTGAGCAGGCTGCCGGCAAGCGCCAGCAGCGGCTCGCCGATCTCGGTCGCATCGGCCCGCAGATCCCCAAGCTGCACCGTCAGAGCCGCGCGGTCGCCTCCCGTCAGGGCCCCCCGGACCAGCGCCGCCGCCCGCGCCAGCTTGACGCCCCATGCCGCGACCTCGTCGGCCAGGCCGGCAACCGCCGCGCCCGCCAGCGCATCCGGCAAACCCTCCAGCGCGCTCAGCTCCGCCTCCACCTGCTCTGGCACGGCTCCGCCCGCCGCGGCCGCGCTGGAGAGCCGCTCCATCAACCGCGCCGCGGGCTGCCGGCGCGGGTCGAGGTGGCTCTGGCGCTGAAAGGACACCAACCGCTCAAGGGATGCGGCCGCCGGCCCGCCGACCTCCGCCACGGCCGCCCGCAGGGCCGCCTCCGGCTCGTACCGCACCGGGTCGCGCAGGTAGGCCGCGTAGGTCAGGAGCGGCACGAGAGAAGCCCGTGCCTGCCGCATGGAGTTGACCAGCACGCCGGCCAGGGCCTGCGGCAGGTCCGCCGCCCGCCCCGTCACGGGGCCGAGGAAGAGCCGCCGCGGGTTGCAATCGTTGACCGGGTAGTTGTCCCAGAGCACGGGCCGCCGGCCGACGCAGCGGGCGAACGCCCGGGCCTCGGCCGCCGTGATGCGCTCGCAGAGCACTGCCGGCCCCATCCAGACGACATCGATCTCCGCATTGAGCAGATCGTCCAGCGCCGCCAGGTACGGCGAGGCCACGGTCCCGCAGCACTCGGTGGGCACCAGCATCAGGTGGAAGGGCTCCCTGATGGTCTGCTGCTCGCGGTGGAGCCAGTTCGCAAGGTAGGCGTGCGCGGCGCCGGGCTCCCCCCTGAAGCGGCGCGCGTCGATCTCGCCGAGGGTCGGGGCGGTGTCATCGAACGAGAGCATCGCCCCGTCGAAGCCGAACCCCCGCATCTGCGCCACCTTGCCCGACAGCGCGTGGAAATCGTCCCCGTCCGAGAAGCGCATGTCGAGTCCGGGATGGACGCTGTAGACGAGGCGGATGCCCGCGGCGGCCGCGGCCTGCCCCAGCTCGCGGAACCGGGCGGCCTCCTCGCCGTCGTAGAGCTCCCGCCAGCGGGTCCTGTGCTTCGGCTCGTCCTTTGGCGCGTACACGTACGTGTCGAACCCGTGCCGGGCGGCCAGCGCCAGCACCTGCAGCCGGGCCTCATGGCTCCAGGGCTCGCCGTGGAACCCCTCGACGATCCCCCGCACTCCGGCCAACCCCCAGCCCGCCGGTTCCTTCAGGGCGCGACCTAGAGCGCGACCTCCGCCTCGTCCTCCAGCAGGTTGGTGTGCACCGCCTGCACGTCGTCGTGCTCGTCCAGGGCCTCGACCAGGTGCGCCAGCGTTTCGGCGTCCTTGCCCTCGATGCGGATCTGGTTTTTCGGCACCATGGTGAGCTCGGCGTCCACGAAGCTGACCCCGTGGCCCTCCAGCGCCGACTTGACGGCGTAGAAGTCCTGGGGCGCCGTCACGATCTCGAAGGCGTCGTCCAGCGTGCGGACATCCTCCGCCCCTGCCTCCAGGGCCAGCTCCAGCATCCGCTCCTCGTCGGGCGCCCCCGACCCGCGCTCCACCGTCAGCACGCCCTTCCTGTCGAACATCCATGCCACCGAGCCCGACTCGCCCAGGTTGCCGCCGTTGCGCGAGAAGAGGTAGCGGACCTCCCCCGCCGTGCGGTTGCGGTTGTCCGTGGCGATCTCCAGCAGGATGGCCACCCCGCCGGGCCCGTAGCCCTCGTAGAGCAGCTCCTCGAAGTTCGCCCCGTCCGCCCCGGCCCCCGAGCCGCGCTCGATGGCCCGCTTGATGTTGTCGGCCGGCACCCCGGCCTCGCGCGCGTGGTCCACGGCCAGGCGCAGGCGCGTATTGCCGTCGGGGTCGCCCCCGCCGCTGCGGGCGGCCAGGGTGATCTCCTTGGCCATCTTCGAGTAAACCGCGCCCTTCTTGGCATCCTGGCGCGACTTGCGATGAATGCGGTTATGCCACTTCGAATGGCCTGACACACGCGCTCCCCCACTTTGTGCTGACGATCCGACAACGCCATTCTAGCATGGCGCCCTCAGGCGCCACGGTAGGCGGGTACCCTGCGGGTTCCAGCCGCGACGGCGGCGCCGGCGAAGGCTCACAGCTCGGCGATGGGCGGCAGCCGCCGCTTGTGCGCGCTTGCCCGCTGGCGTGCCCGCACACGCTCCGCCACGGCCGCATCGACCTGCCCGCCCAGCAGGTACCGGTCGAGGTCGGCGTAGGTCAGCCCCATCTCCGCCTCGTCCGTCTGCCCCTCCCAGAGCCCGGCCGACGGCGGCTTGTCGATGATGGGCCCGGGCACGCCCAGCTCGGCGGCCAGCGTCCGCACCTGCGTCTTGACCAGCCCGCCGAGGGGCAGCAGGTCCACCCCGCCGTCGCCGTACTTGGTGAAGTAGCCCATCTCCAGCTCGCTGCGGTTGCCGGTGCCCACCACGAGGTAGTTGTGCAGGTTGGCGTGGAAGTACAGGGTGGCCATGCGCAGCCGAGGCTTCAAATTGGCGCGCGCGAGCGCGCGCCAAGCCTCCGCTCCGTGCGGGTCGTACTGCGAGAGCAGGGTGTCGTAGGCAGGCCCCAGGTCGATCTCCCGCGCCGCCAGCTTGGCGTGGCCCGCCGCCAGCCGCGCGTGCTCGGCGTCCAGCGGCAGGCTGTGGCAGGGCATGATCAGGCCGAGGCTGGCCTCCGGGAAGGCCCGCGCACAGAGCACCGCCACCACCGAGGAGTCGATCCCGCCCGAAAGGCCCACGATCAGCCCCGCGCCGCCGCCGGCCTCCACCTGGGCGCGCAGCCACGCCACCAGGGCCTGCGCCCGCCGCGCCTCATCCGCCACCGCAGCCACCCCCTGCCCCGTGTATCAAAAGCGGCTCAGTCCCGCAACTGGTCGCATAGGCACCACAGCCCGCCCGAGACCAGGCAGTGGCCGCCGAGCACCACGGGGACAGGGCAGGCCGCCGCGGCCCGGGTGAGCGCCCGCAGGCGATGCTCGCCCACATGGTCGTCCTGGCCGAGGTCGCTGTAGAAGCGGTCGGCTTCGCTCGCCTCCCACGCCATCGCCAGGGGGCGGGTGTCGAAGAACACGGCCTCGCAGACCCCGGCCGCCGCCGCCAGGAGCCGCTCGGGGCCGAGCGCCGCCACCAGGCCCCCGGCCTGCAGCCCGTCCATCCCCTGCGCCTTCATCCCGCGCTGCTCGGAGAGCACATGCAGGCGCCAGCGCGCCATCATGTCCAGGTGGCTCAGCAGGTCGCTGGGCACGCGCCCGAAGATGCCGAGGCTGGGGCGGTTGCCGCCCAGGCGGGCGACCGCCGCATCCAGGCCCGGCATCCGCCAGGGCAGCTCGTCCAGGGCGGCGCCGATCGCCGGTCCCCGCGGCCGCAGCGTGCGCAGGACCATGGCATCGGTGGGGGTGTCGAGGTCGAAGTGGAGACGGCCCGCGTTGGGGATCAGCACGCGGCGGTACCCCAGGGCGCGCAGCGCCCGGGGCAGCGAGTTGTCGATGGGAGGCAGGTCCGTCCAGAGCAGGCCCTGGGGGTGGTTGCAGGCCACCATGTCGGCCGACCCGGGGGCGTTGGCCACCACCACGCGCTCATCCGCCGCCAGCGCACGGTAGGTGAAGGCGAAGTCCTCGGGGTGGAAGAGGGGGCAGGCGCCGCCGCCCAGCGCCAGCACGGCCGCGGGCTGAAAGCGGCGCACGGCGTCCTGCAGGGTGCGCCCGAAGTGGAAGTCGGTCGCGGGCGTGCGGACCACCTCGGCGCCGTGGGCCGCCGCCGCCCGCGCGAGCTCGGGATAGGACGTGTAGACCGCCACCCGGCCCTGCGGGGCCAGGGCGGCGAAGCGGTCGACCAGGTCGAGGACGTTGCCCGCACGCACGCGGGCCAGGGTGCGGGACGGCCCGTCCGCGCGGGGACCACCCTCGCAGATCACGTGCAGGACGCCGGCCGCCTCCGCGACCGGGGCCCATTCCGCCGACTCCAGCGTGTATCACGGCTTTCTCCGCGGGGATCCGCCGCTGCGGGGCGCATCCCTGCGGCGGGGGAGGTTCGGCATCGCGGGCGGCCCCTTCCTGCATCGGCGCCGCGGGCGCCCCAGGCGAGAGGTCGTCGCAGTGGCCGCTCCACGCCATGTGCGGGCTGCGTACGGAAGGGGCCCCGCGCTACGATGAAGCAAGCAGAGAGGAACGAAGCAGGGGACGAGGAGATGCAGATCTTGGCGCGGCTTCGCCGGCGACGCCCGCGTGCGGGCCCCCAGGCCTTGGCAGCCGGCGCGGGGCGGCGCTCGTTGCGCTGAACGGCTTGGCAGCGATACCCTGGAGGCCGCGAGGTGTGCGCGTGGTTGCATTTGACGCTGGCGAGCTCCCGGCGTACCTGGACGAGGGCGGCCACCTGCTGCCCGGCGCGCAGGCGCCGGACCCAGACCTGGCCCTGCGCCTATACCGCCAGATGCTCCTGGCCCGCCGCCTGGACATCCGCTGCGTCAACCTGCAGCGGCAGGGCCGCATCGGCACCTATCCCCCGGCGGCCGGCCAGGAAGGGGTCCAGATCGGGGCCGCCATGGCCATGGCGCAGGCGGATTGGCTCTTCCCCAGCTACCGGGACGGTGCGGCGGCCGCCGCGCGCGGCATGCCGCTGGATGCCATGGTTGCCTACTGGATGGGGCATCCGCGGGGCGGCATCGCCCCCGCGGGGGTGAACGTCTTTCCATTCTCGATCCCCGTCGGCAGCCACATCCCCCACGCCGCCGGCATGGCCTGGGCGGCCCGGCTGCGCGGCGAGGATGCCTGCGCGCTCTGCCTCTTCGGCGACGGCGCCACCTCGGAGGGCGACTTCCACGAGGGGCTGAACTTCGCCGCCGTGATGCGCGCGCCGGCCGTCTTCGTCTGCCAGAACAACGGCTACGCCATCAGCGTGCCGTTCCGCCGGCAGACCGCGGCCGAGCACATCGCGGCCAAGGCGGCGGGCTACGGGATGCCGGGGCTGACGGTGGACGGCAACGACGTGTTCGCGGTCCACGCGGCCGTGGCGGCGGCGCTCGCCCGGGGCCGGGCCGGCAAGGGCCCGACCCTGATCGAAGCCATGACCTACCGCCTGGGGCCGCACACGACCTCGGACGACCCGAGCCGGTACCGCACCCCCGAGGAGGAGGCCGGCGCCCGCGCCCGCGAGCCCTTGGGGCGGGTCGCAGCCTACCTGGAGGCGGCCGGCCTGCTGGGCGCGGCCGCCCGGGCGCAGCTGACCGCCGAGGTCGACGCCGAGGTCGACGCCGCCGTCACCGAGGCGCTCGCGGCCCCGCCGGCGGACCCTGGCGACATCACTGCGTTCACCGTTGCCGACGGGGGGCGGGCCGATGCCTGAGCAGACGTTGATCGGCGCCATCCGTGACGGGCTGGCCTGCGCCCTGGCCGCCGACCCCCGCGTCGTCGTCATGGGCGAGGACGTGGGCCGCGTCGGTGGGGTCTTCCGCGCCACCGAGGGCCTGCAGGAGCGGTTCGGCGCCGAGCGCGTGGTCGACACGCCCCTGGCCGAGAGCGGGATCGCCGGCACCGCCATCGGCATGGCGGCCTACGGTCTGCGGCCCGTGGCCGAGATGCAGTTCATGGGCTTCGTGCTGCCTGCCGTGGACCAGATCGTCTCCCACGCCGCGCGCCTGCGGGCCCGCACCCACGGCCGCTTCACGGCGCCGCTCGTGATCCGCACGCCCTATGGCGGGCTGATCCGCGCGCCGGAGCTGCATTCGGAGAGCCTGGAGGCCTTCTTCTGCCACCTGCCCGGGGTCAAGGTCGCCTGCCCCAGCACGCCCCGCGACGCAAAGGGCCTGCTGCTTGCCGCCATCGCCGATCCCGACCCCGTGATCTTCATGGAGCCGATGCGCCTGTACCGGTCCGTGCGCGAGGACGTGCCGGCCGAGTCCTTCACGGTGCCGCTCGGCCCGGCCCGGATCGCCCGTCCCGGCCGCGACGTGTCGGTCATCGCCTGGGGGGCGATGGTCCCGGCCGCCCTCCGCGCCGCCGCAGACGTGGCCGGTGACGGCATCGAGGCCGAGGTGATCGACCTCCGCACCCTGACGCCGCTCGACGAGGCCAGCCTGGCCGACTCCGTGCGGCGCACGGGCCGCGCCGTGGTGGTGCACGAAGGGGTGCGCACGGGCGGCTTCGGCGCCGAGGTCGCGGCCCGCATCGCGGAGGCGGCATTCCTCTACCTGCAGGCGCCGGTCGCCCGCGTCACCGCGCCGGACGCCCCGTACCCGCCGTTTCTGCTGGAGGACCGGTTCGTGCCCCAGCCGGCCGACGTGGCGGCCGCGATCCGCTCCGTCGTCGCCTTCTAAGGGGAGGAGCTGTGTCCGTGGAGTATCGCCTGCCCGACCTCGGCGAGGGCATCGACGAAGCGGAGATCGTCCGCTGGCTGGTCAAGCCGGGCGACCGCATCGCCCGCGACCAGCCGGTGGCCCAGGTGCAGACCGACAAGGCCGTGGTCGACCTGCCCGCGCCAGCCGGCGGCGTGATCGCCGCGCTCGGCGCCGCCGAAGGCGAGCGCATCCACGTCGGCGACCTGGTGGTCGCCATCGCCGAAGCGGCCGGATCCTCCCCCGACGGCGCGGGCCCGGCAGGGGACGGGGGCGCCGTGGTCCAGGGCATCGTGGGCACCATCCCCGGCGAGGAGCCGATCCGGGACCCCGGAACAGGGGCCCCCGCGTCCGGCGCCGCGCCAGGCCGCCCGCTGGGCTCGGGCGGTCGGGCCGCCCCCGCGGCGGTGGCCACGCCAGTGCCGGCCGCCCCACCCGCGACGTCGACGCTGGGCCCGGCGGCGACCCCCGCCACCCGGCGCCTGGCTCGGGAGCTCGGCGTGGACCTGGCCGCCGTCAGCGGCACCGGACCCGGCGGTCGCGTGACGGATGCGGATGTCCGCGCCGCGGCGGCCCCCGGTGCCCCTCCGTCCGTCCCCGCCCGCCCGTCGCCGGCCCCGTCCGCCACGCCCTCGGCCACCCCTACCGCCATCCCGATCCGCGGCCTGCGCCGCCGCATCGCCGAGCGCATGGAGGAGGCCGCGCGCATTCCGCGCGTGAGCATGATGGACGAG
>JAJYVM010000167.1 GCA_021792015.1 Bacillota bacterium
GGCGCGGCTGGAGGGGCTGGCGGCGCGGCTCGACTCCGTCTCCCACCGCGCGGTGCTGGCGCGCGGCTATGCCGCCGTGTTCGCCGACACGCCGGGTGCGGCCGGGGAGCCGCTGACCAGCGCCGCGGCGGTGAAGCCCGGCGCCGCGCTGCGCATCGAGTTCGCCGACGGGTCGGTGCGCGCGACGGCCGCCCGCGGCGACCGGCGTCAGGGGGCGCCTTGTCGCCGGTAAGGGCCGCGACCGCGGCCAGCAGCTGCTGGCGGGCCTGCACGCCGCGGCCGTCGGCCGCGGCGACCAAACCCTGCGCCCGGGCGCACATGGCCAGCCCAAACCGAGCACCGTCGGCAGAGGCGACCGCCAGGCCCGCGACCGCCACCGCCGCCGCCTCCGCGGGCTCGCCGGCTTCCAGCAGCATCTCGGCCAGATGCGCGTGCACGTGCGCCCGCCACACCCGGACGCCCAGCGCCTGCCCGAGGTCCAGGGCGGCGCGCGCGGCGCGGATCCCCGCGTGGAGCCGCCCCGTGCGGGCAAGCGGCAGGCCGAGCGCGACCGTCGCCAGGTACTCCGGCAGGGGGGCCTCCCACGCGCGGGCTCGCGCCACCGCATGCTCGGCCACGTCGGCCGCCTCCGTCCACCGCCCGCGGACGTGAAGGACCCACGCCAGGTGGGCCAGGGCGCAGGCAGCGGCACCGCCCTCCCGCGACGCCGCGACAACGAGCGCGCGGGCCAGCGCCTCCGCCCGGGCGAAGTCGCCCAGGCTGCCCCATACCCAGGCCAGGGTGCCAGCCGCCTCCACGAGATGCCAGGGCGGCTCCGCAAGCTGGCGCTCGACTCCCTGCAGGAGGTCCGCCGCGGATCCGAACTCGCCGCGAAGGGCCCGGACCTGGCCCAGGTAGATGCGGGCGCGCAGGCGGGGCGCACCCTCGGTCAGCATGGTCTCCGCGCGCGCGAGCTGGCCCTTCAGCATGAGGCTGCGGGCCTCGGCCTGGCGGAGCTGGAGGCGGCGGGCCGGGTCCAGGGCCTCCGCCGCCAGGGTCTGCAGGCGATCCTCCGCCCGTGCGGGCTGGTGGTAAAGGTCGAGGTCCGCGCGTCGCAGCCGGATGTCGAGCCCCTGCCCGCCTGCCGGCGGCGTGGACGGAAGCTGCGCGAGGCAGGCCAGGGCCTGGTCGAGGTGGCCCGCGGACTCCGGGTAGGAGCGCGCAGCCTCGGCGGCGCGGAGACTCCACGTGAGCGCATCCTCCCAGAGGCCGGCCCGGGCGGCGTGGTAGGCGAGCCGCGCCGGCTCCGGCGTCGCGGCGGCGAGGCGGACGTAGGCGGCGCGGTGCAGGGCGGCGCGGCGGTCCGCGCTCATGGCCTCGCGGACGACCCGCCGGACCAGTTCGTGGGCGAAGATGACGGGTCCGGGGCCGGCCATCCGGGTTTCCGGCGAGGGGCTGGCATCGGCCGCGCGCAGGATCCGCCGCCGCAGCAGGAGCTGCAGCGCGGCCGCCGCGTCGGGTTCGCCAAGGCCCGCCACGTCGTGCAGGACGGACGTTTGCGCGCCGTTGCCGAACACGGCCGCCGCCTGCAGGACAGCGGCCGCGGGCTGAGGCAGCGCGGCGAGGCCGCTGCGGATGACGGACCGCACCACGGGCGGAACCTCCGCCAGGTGTTCGCCGGTGCCGCCGCCTGCCAGCAGGATCTCGATGGCGAAGAGCGGGTTGCCCCCGCTCTGGCGGTGCAGCCACCCCGACGCGGGACCAAGGTCGCGCCCAGTGACGGCGCGCGCCAGATCCCCCATGTCCGACAGAGCAAGGCCGCCCATCTCCTGCCACTCGAGGGCGCCCTCGCGCTGCAGGTCGTGCAGGAGATCCTCCGCACCGTCGCTGAGGTCGCCCGGGCGTGCGGTGGCCAGCACCGCAACCGTGGGGGTCAGCGGGTGGCGCAGGACGCGGGCCAGCAGCTCCAGGCTCGCGGCGTCGGCCCAGTGGAGGTCCTCCAGCACCAGCAGCACCGGCTGGGGGAGGGCGCCGAGGAGGCGGACGACCCCCTCCGACAGCCGGTGGCGGGCGCCGGCGGAGCCGGAGCCAGCCTGGCGGCGCCGCGGGCCGGTTACCGCCAGGGGCGGGTCGAGGTCGGGCAGGATGTCGGCGACTTCGGACCACCACACCGGGCGCAGGGGCAGGGCGGAGGGGGTCAGCCGGCGTGACAGGACGGCGAAGGCCTCCACGTACGGGGCGTACGGCACACCACGGGAGCTCTCGTGGCAGCGCCCGACCAGGACGGTCCCCGCGGCCGGGTGGCGCCCGGCGGCCAGGACCTCCTGAACCAGCCGCGTCTTGCCGATGCCGGCCTCGCCGCTGACGAGGACGCCGCGCAGTGAGCCCGCGGTCGTCCGGCTCAATGCCGACTCCACCCGGCCCAGGTCGCGCTGGCGGCCGATAAGCGGCCGGTCCGGGCGCTGCAGGGGTGCCGCCAGCGGTGTCAGCGGCTGCGGACCGGCCCGGAGCCCGGCGGGCCGGCCCCCCCCGTGCGCGCTGCCCGCGGCGATCGCATCGCGCAGGGCCCGGGTGGCTGGATCGGGGTCCACATCCAGCGCCTCGCGCAGCACCTGGCGACACGCCTCGTAGTGGGCCAGGGCCGCGGCCCGGTCCCCCTGGGCGGCCAGGGCCGTCATGCACCAGCGGTGGAAGCGCTCCTGCAGGGGGTCCAGCTCGATCGCCCTGCGCGCCCACTCCTCCAGGGCCTCCCACCGCCCGGCGGCCTCCGCCCGGCCGGCCAGCTGCGCCAGCGCGGCCAGCACGCGCCGCTCCCAGAGCACCCGCTGCGCGGCCAGCCACTCCTCGTAGGCGCCGCAGTCGGGCAGGGCCACACCGTCGAGAAACGGTCCCCGATACAGGGCCACGGCCTCCACGAGGTCGGCGGGGCTGGGCGGCACTGCCGCGCCACGCCCAGCCGCTCCCGTCAGCTGCGAAAAGCGGACCGCATCGACTTCGACGCGCGCGGCCGGCTCCCAGGCCAGGCTGTCGCGCGTGATTCGCAACGGCAGGTCGGGCAGATCCTGACGGAGCGTGCCCAGCACGGTGGTCAGCGTGGCGCGCGCGCTTGCCTCCTCGGACCGCTCCCAGAGCAGCCCCGCGACCTCGCGCCGCGAAACCGTCCGTTCGGGCTCGGCCGCGAGGTAGAAAAGCAGGGCCTGGCCCTTGTGCGTCCGGATGGGCACCGTGCCTGCCGGACCCTTCACCGTGGGTCGGCCCAAGAGCAACAGGTGGAAGTCCGACACGGTCCACCTCCATCCATCCGCAACCGCGTGCGTGCAACGTTCGCTCGACGCCTTTCACGTTCGCCTGCCAACGAGGGAGCCCTGCCATGCTCACCCAGTCCGGGCGGCTTGGTCAACGGATCTTGGGATGGGTTTGGGATGGATTTGCGATGTGTGTGGGATTGGCTGGGAGCCCGCCGGTAGAGTTTCCCCGATGAGTGGTATCAGGCCCGGCGGCATGGCCGCGGGCTGAGCTGGGAGGGTCCGCTGGTGGGCGGAGGCGTGCGGGTTGGGGGTCGGGGCCGGCGCCGGATGCGGTGGCTCGCCGTCGTTTCCGGTCTGCTGGTGTTGCTGAGCAATCTCCTGGCGGTCTTTGCGCCGCCTGCGGCCGCCCTGGCGGCGAGCGGCCCGCCGCCCGTCTTTCAGAACGTGGGCTTTGCCTTCAGCAACGAAATGGCGGCGGCGCCGGCGCGGTGGACGGTCAGCTTCAGCGTCTACGGCAGCGTATACGGCAACGTGTACACGAGCGTCTACCAGGGCGACCTGCTCGACCTGATCGGGCCGCCGGGCACGGTGTGGCCGACGCGCGGCGGCTCCTACTTCGTCACCACGAGCCCGGCCGTGGCCGGCGCCATCGCCGTGACGGCGTCCGGCAGCGCCAGCGCGCCCAACCAGGTCAGCCTGCAGTTGTCAGATCCGTCGCTTGGCAGTACCCAGCCGGTCATCCCGGCCGGAAGCAGCGCCACGATCCAGGTCTTCGGGGTCACCAATCCCCCCGGCGGTCTTTACCCGGCGGCCGACTTCGCCGTCCAGCTGAACGGGGCGGCGACGGCCAGCCCGGCCGCGGGCGCCGAATTCGGAACCCTCACCGTCACGCCTTCCAGCGTGGTCGCGGGTGCCCAGGCCGCGTGGCAGGTGGCCCTGCATAGCCCCGGCGCGCTGGCCGCCGGCAGCGGGACGATCACCATCCGCGCGCCGGTGCTGCGGACCAGCGCCGGGCAGCTGGAGTCCTTCGCCTTCGACCCGGCGACCACCCGCTACACGGTGACGGACGGGCTGAGCGGCCAGTCGGCCCAGCCCGTGGCGGTTCAGACCGGGGTGAACAGCGTCACGCTCACCGTGGCCCAGAATATCGGCGCGCGCGACCCGATCGCGGTGGACATCGCCCTGCGCAATCCGCCGGACCCCGGTACGGTGCTGGGGGCGTTCGCGGTCACCGTCAGCTCATCGCCCACCGTTCTGCAGGCGCCCGCCCGCTACGCGTTCGTGTCCCGGCAGGGCTCGATCACGGCCTCGGTCAGCTCCACCGTCAACGGGGCGGCGGGGACGACGTGGACCTTCGCCTTTCCCGCCGAGTCGGCGCTGGCCGCAGGCGACGGCGTCAGCGTCATCACCAGCGGCGGCGGCACCTTCGCGTCCGGCCCCCAGGACTACACGCTGACCGTGGACGGTGTGCAGCAGATCATCCCGAGCGCGGTGAGCGCGCCGCAGGGCAGCGGCCGCTTCACGCTGACGCTGCCTCCCGGCACGGCGATCCCGGCCCTGGCCCTGCTGGCCGTGCAGGCGCGCGCGGTCACCAACCCGCAGGCAGCCGGCCCGGTCGGGATCGAGGTCGCCACGAGCGGCGTGAACCCGGGGCGCGTGACATCGACCTTCGTCTTCAGCCCGGAGGGCAACTCCAGCGCCACGGCCGGCGCCTCGGCCGCCGCCAGCAAGACGGTACACCTGGCGGCCGGCGCCCCGCCGCTGACCCCGTCCACCCTGCCGGCACAGGGGTCGGTCCCCGCCTTCCTGCGGGCGAATGCCATTCCCAGCGCGCGGGCGCTTGCCTGTTCCACGTCCTGGCCCTTCAATGTGATGGATCTGGCCCGCGTCGGCCTGCTGTCCGACCCCACCCAGGCCGCGGGAGTCCTCCAGGTCATCTCCGAAGTGTGTCCGGACGTCAGCCTGGTGGCCGGTCCTCTCTCCACCATGTCCGACGGCAGCCAGGGCTACCTCGTGCAGAGCCCGACGGTGCAGATTCCCCTGGCTAGCGCGTGCGGCTCGATGTGCCTGCTGAGCGTGCAGGCCCTGGCCCTCAACGCCAACGGCACCACCACGAAGCTGCCGACGACCCAGAGTTCGGGCATCGTGACCTTCACACTGCCGGGTCTGGTCACCGATGTCGCGTTTCAGATCAGCCAGTTTTCGGCGGTCTGCCTCTTCAGTTGCACGGAGTACACGGCCCCCGTCGAGATCGTGATGGGCCCCTCGGCCATGGAGCAGCTCGATGTCATGCCGTTCACCATCCTCTATCAGCCGCCGGGGGATGCCAGCAGTTCCTCGTTCTCGCTCAGCTCGGGCCACAGCAGCACGCAGAGCTACGCGCTGACCAACTCGCAGAGCAACTCGAGCACGACTTCGACCAGCGAGAGCGTGTCCGTGAGCGCCGGGGTCAAGTACGGGGGCTTTTCCGCGGGCGTCAGCAACAAGTCGACCTGGGACCAGAGCACGACGGACACCACGTCCAGTTCCAGCACCAGCGCCCACGGGATCACGGTGTCCAGCGCCACCGGCCAGCAGTGGAAGTCGTTCACCGGCGGTTCGCGCCTGGATAATCCGGCCACGCCGCCCTGGCTGTTCGACGAGTTCGTGCTGATCGTGCACCCGCAGTTCGCGATCTGGGACGGGCTGTATTGCCCGGCCGGCAGCACGCCGCAGCTCAGCGGCGGCCTCAGCAGCTGCAGCAACAACGCCGCGCCGCAGGGCCAGGTCTCGTACGCGATGGTCGGGGCGCGCAAGACCTACCTGGACGTCTCGGCGGGTGAGTTGCTGACCTGCGCCCAGGGCACGCCGCTGGCCATCCCCGGCAACTACCAGCCGCCGCTTGTCCTGCCGCCGAGCGAGTGCCTCAGCCTGCTGAATCTGGATCCGTTCGCGCAGGCCGGCACGCAGACGGCCAATCCCGGCACGCAGCTCGGCACGCTGGCCACGCAGCTGCAGTCGTATTACGCCCTGCCCAGCGCATCGGGCGGGACCAACGGCTCCTACGCCGTCACCCTGTCTGAGTCGACGGTCCAGACGGTCAGCTCCAGCAGCAGCTCCTCCTTCAGCGCCAAGGTCGACGACTCGTTCTCCAACAGCACGTCGGTGACGGCGGGTTACAGCGCAGGCATCGCCAGCGTCTCGGTCAGCGGCAGCTTCGATTACAGCACGAGCGAGTCCGCCACGCAGACCGTCAGCACGCAACAGTCGCAGAGCTCGGCCTCCACCGTGGCCCAGGCGGCCAGCGCCACCCTGGCCGATAACCACAGTCCCGTGGGTACGACGGTCTGGTACGACGCGCGCTGGGGCACGCTGATGTTCCAGGCGCCCGCCGCGCAGGTGGATTCGGTCAGCCCGTCCTCCGGCGTGGCCGACATGCAGGTCAGCATCGGCGGCTCCGGGTTCTGGACCGGACCGGTGGGCGTCCAGTTCTGCCCGACCGTTGGCGGCGGCGCCTGCACGCCGGCGAGCGACGTGTCTGCGCCCAGCAACGACACGGTGCTTGCCACCGTGCCCAATCTGGCGCCCGGGACCTACGCGGTGCAGACCCTGATCCAGGGCGCGACCAGCACGGCCGACTGCGTGCCGGCCGGGGCAACCGGCTGTAACGACTTCACCCTGCTGGCGCCGGTCGCGACGAGCGGCGCCTCCATCGACAGCCTGAGCCCGGCCACCGGTCCCGACGGCGGCGGCAGCGTGGTCACCATCAACGGCGCGGGTCTGGCGGGGACCCAGGCCGTCTGGTTCGGGGTCAGTTCGCCCCAGGCGGATCCCGGCCTGCTTCAGGCCTACCTGCAGAGCGGGCAGGCCGGCCCGCCCGCCTACGCCCCGGCGCCGGCCTTCCACGTCGTCAGCGACGCGGAGGTCGTCGCCTGCGCGCCCGCCGTTTCTCAGGCGGAGACGGTGTGGGTGAGCGTGTATAGCGCCGGGGGCTGGAGCCCGGTCGCCCCCGCCAGCCAGTTCACCTACACCGCTGGGGCCGCGGCGCCGGCCTGCACGCTCGGTAGCCTGGCCGGCCCGCCCGTGGTGGCCGCCGTCATGGCGCCGAGCGGACCGGCCACCGGCGGCAACCAGGTGACCATCGTCGGCGCCAACTTCCGTGATATGCACGTCCCGGCGGCGTGTACGGCGGCGGGCTGCCCGACCGGCAGCACGGTCACCCTGCTGCAACCCCCGAACGTCGAGTTCTGCAGCCTGGCCGGGTCGCCGTGCGTCAGCGCCACCGACGTCCAGGTGCTTGGCCCCGACCGGATCACCGCCAACGCGCCGCCCGGCGTCGGCGTCGAGGACGTGCGCGTGGGCACCTCCCAGGGCTTCAGCGCCGTCAGCGCGGCCGACCGCTATACGTACGAGCCGGCGGCGGCCTGCACCAACTGCCCCGGCGCCGGCAGCCTGGCCCTGGGCGCCTCGCCGCCGGATGTGGCGGCCACGGGCACGACCTCGACGACCATCATGGCCACCGTGTTCAACACCGACGACCAGCCGGTGCCGGGTGTGACGGTCCAGTTCAGCACGAGCGCCGGCCTGCTCGGCACGGCGCAGGCCGTCACCGACGGCTCCG
>JAJYVM010000168.1 GCA_021792015.1 Bacillota bacterium
CCCGTAGGCGATGGGCAGGGCCGCCGCCTGCACGAAGGAGACGTCGTCCGGCAGGGGGATGAGGCTGGCCGCGTCCACGGCGATGTACTCGCAAAGGCCTCCGTCCACGTTCTCGCCGAGGGTGCCGAGGCGTCCGCCCGGCAGGGTGATCAGCGGATCGACCAGCACCCGCTGGCCGGGGCCGACCCCCTGCGCGTCCGGCGCCACCTCGTCCACGACGCCGGCAATGTCCCCGCCGCCGATGTGGGGCAGGGGGGTGGCCGCGCCCGGCATCCCGCGCCGCACGAAGACGTCCAGGTGGTTGATCCCGCAGGCCCGCACGGCGACCACCGCCTGGCCGGGACCGGGGCGGGGCCGCGGGAGGTCCGCCAGCTCAAGCCTGTCACGCCCGCCGTGCGCGCGGATCAGCACCGCCCTCATGCGGATGCACCCCCCGTGGGGAAGTCGCCGCGGGCCACGGCCACCAGCACGCCGCCCTCCGTCGACACGGTGACGTCGGCGACGCCCATCGTGCGGCCCACGCGCACCGTGCGGCCGACGCCGATCAGGTCTGACCCGGCCGGCGCCGGCCGCAGGTAGTCGACGCGCACGTTGAGGGTTGGCACGTCGCGGCCGACGGCCGCGATGACGGCGAAGCAGCCGGCGATGTCGGCCAGCGAGGCGATGATGCCGCCGTGGATGAAGGCCCCGCCGGCAAACTCCGCGCGGTACGGGAGGCGGATGCCGACGGAGTCGGCATCCGCCCGTTCCAGGCGGACGCCCAGCCAGCGGTGATAGGGGGACTGCTGCAGCAGTTCGGCGAGGTCCATGGACGGGAACTTCGCCAGGCGAGGGTCCGGGGCCTACGCCGGCTGCGGCAGCGGCCAGCGGGGAGGGCCCAACGGCCCGCCTCCGAAGGGACATCCGCCGGTGGCCGCGAAAGGCCTCCGCATGCCAACCGTTGCACAGACGCTGGGCCGGGCGTTCGCTGCCTGGGGCTGCCGGTACGTGTTCGGCCTGCCCGGCGGCGAGACGCTGGACCTGATGGAGGGCCTCCGCCAGGAGGGCCTGGAGTTCATCCTCACCCGCCACGAGACGGCCGCCGCCATCATGGCCGCGACCGTGGGGGACCTGACCGGCGCCCCCGGGCTCTGCCTCAGCACCCTCGGCCCCGGCGCCACCAACATGGTTACGGGCGTGGCGCAGGCCTTGCTGGACCGCTCGCCCCTGGTGGCCATGTCGGCGCAGATCCCGGCGGCGCGCCAGTCGATCCTGACGCACCAGATGCTCGACCTGGGCGCCCTCTACCGGCCCGTCACGAAGTGGACGGCCGAGGTCAACGCCGCCAACGCGGCCCGCACGGCCCGCAAGGCGCTGCATCTCACGTGCGACGGGCGGCGCGGCCCCGTGCACCTGGCCATCCCCAGCGACGTCGCCAGGCAGGAGGCGGTCACGGAGCCGGTGCCCTTCCCGTCCGGCCCGCCCGCCACGCTGGCGCCGGCGGCCTTTCCCGACCTGGGTGCCGTCCGCGAGCTGATCTCCGCGGCCCGGCATCCGGTGCTGATCGTCGGCACCGGCGCCCTCGACGCCCCGGCCGCGGCCCTTCGCTTCGCCGAGTGGCTGGGCTGCCCCGTCTACGACCTGCCCAAGGCCAAGGGGTCCTTCCCCGAGGACCACCCCCAGTTCGTCGGCACGCTGGAGATGGCCGGCGCGCAGACCCTGTTCGCCCAGCTGCGGGCGGCGGACCTGATCCTCGCCTTCGGCGCCGACCCCGTGGAGTACGACCACTGGTGGGACTTCCCGGCGAAGGTGATCACGTTCGACAGCCAGCCCAACACGCTGCACCACACGCCGAGCCACGCCGACGTCGTGGGCCCGCTGGCGGAGGCTGTCGCGGCCCTGACTGACGGGACGACACGCACGGCCGCCGACACGGCTGCGCTCCGGACGGAGCTGGAGGCCGCCCTGGCCAGCGAGGCGGTCCCGCGGCGCCTGCACCCGCGCCAGGTCATCGCGGCCCTGCGCGCCGCCCTGCCCAGGGAGAGCATCCTGGCCACGGACACCGGCGCCCACAAGATGGCCGCCGGCCAGCTCTGGCACACGTCCACGCCCCGCACCTACCTGCTGTCCAACGGCCTGAGCACCATGGGCTACGCCATCCCGGCCGCCATCGCCGCGCGCCTGGCGCGGCCCGAGCAGCCGGTGACGGCCCTGGTCGGCGACGGCGGCTTCATGATGTCGGTGGCCGAGTTGGAGACGGCGGCCCGTCTGGGATTGCGCCTGCTGGTCGTCGTGATGGACGACGGGGCTCTGGGCTCCATCCGCCTGAACCAGCGCCGGCGCGGGTACCCGAGCCAGGGCGTCGCCTTCGGCCGCCCCGACTACCCGTCCCTGGCCCGCGCCCTCGGCGGGCAGGGCTGGGAGGTCGACGCGCCTGCCGACCTGCCCCGCATCCTCGGCGAAGCGTGCGCCGCCCCGGGCGTGGCCGTGGTCGCGGCCCGCATCGACGGCGACGCCTACAGGCTCTGAGATGATCGCCGAGGGCGGAAGGAACGTCTACGGCCTGCGCGTCGGCATCCTGCACCTGGAGATGCGCTTCCCTCGCATCCCGGGCGACATGGTGAACGCGACGACGTTCCCGTTCGCCGTCTCTTCCGGCAGGTGGGGGGCGCATCGGTGGAGCGCCTCCTGCGGGAGCAGGACCCGACCCTGCTGCAACCGTTTCTGGAGGGCGCTCGCGCCCTCCAGGAGGACGGCGTTGCGGCCATCACGACGAACTGCGTTCTGGCCATGTTCCAGCGGGAGATAGCCGCCGCGGTGCGGGTACCCGTCTCCACCTCCAGCCTGCTGCTGGTGCCGCTGGTGCGCCGGATGCTGGCCCCGGGACGGGCCGTGGGGATCCCCACCGTCAACGCCGCCACGCTGGGTACCCGCCAGCTGGAGGGGGCCGGAATCACGCCGGACATCCCCCTGGCGATCGATGGCCTGGAGACCGAGGAGGAGTTCTCGCGGGTGCTGCTGGGCGATCTGCCGCGCCTGGACGTCGATACGGCCCGCGCCGAGCACGTCCGCGTGGCGCAGCGCATGGTCGCCGAGGACCCGGAGGTCGGCGCCATCGTCCTGGAGTGCACCAACACCCTCGCCGCTTGTCGCTCGGCTTGCCCATCCAGGCGCCTCGCGACCCAGCTTCGCCTTCGCCGCTCAACCCGCGGCTCCGGCTCGCGTCCTCCGGACCCATCCGGGCGCGGCTCGGGCCAGCTTCGCTCCAGCCGCTGCGCGGCCTCCGCTCGCGTCATCCCGACCCGTACGCCCGCGGCATCCAGGCCGCCACGGGACTGCCGGTCTTCGACATCATCAGCCTGGTGCGCTGGATGATGGCCGCCGTCGCCCAGGGTGGCTACGTGGGGCTGATGTGATGCGCATCGTCATCGTCGGCGGCGGCATCGTGGGCGCGGCGCTGGCGGCGCAGCTGCTCGGCCGCGCCGAGGTCGTGCTGCTGGAGGCCGAGACGCAGCCCGGCCTCGGCGCGACGTCCAAGGCGACGGGCGGCCTGCGCCACCAGTTCAGCAGCCCGGCCCTGGTGCAGCTCAGCCTGCTCAGCATCCCCGTCTACGGGGCCATGCCGGAGGCCGGCTTCCGCCAGCACGGCTACCTGTTCGTCACGGCCGACGGCAACCGCCTCGCGGCCATGCGGGAAGCCGTGGCCATGCAGCAGGGCCTGGGGGTGCCCGCGCGCCTGCTGGCGCCCGGCGAGATTGCCGCGCTCGTGCCGGGCATCCGCACGGACGACCTTATTGGCGGCACCTTCTGCCCCTGGGATGGCTCCGCCAACCCGACGGACGCGCTGGGGGCTTTCCTGCGCCGTGGTGTCGACATCCGCCTGGGCTGCCGCGTCGAGGGCCTGCTTTCCGGCGGCGGCGTGCGCACCACGTCGGGCGACATCCCCGCCGACGCCGTGGTGGTCGCTTCAGGGGCGTGGGCGCGTGATCTCCTGGCCGCCGCGGGCGTCGACATCCCTGTGGGCGCCTACCGGCGCCAGGTGTTCGTCATGACGCCGCCGGCCGGCTTCCCGACCGGCATCCCCATGACCATCGACCAGGACACGGGCTGGTACGTGCACCCCGAGCGCAGCGGCCTGCTGCTCTTCGGCGGCACCGACCGCGACGACCGGCCCGGCATGGAGGAGGTCGTGGACTGGGATGGCCTGCCGCGCGTGCTGGAGGCGGGCACGCATCGCGTGCCCGCTCTGTCCGAAGCTGCCCTCGTGCGCGGCTACGCGGGCGTGCGCGCGCTGACGCCCGACGATCTGCCCATCGTGGGCCCGGTGCCCGGCCGGCCCGGCCTCTGGCTGAGCGTGGGGTGGGGCGGCCACGGGTTCATGCACGCCCCGGGCGGGGCGAGGGTGCTGGCCGACCTGCTGCTGCGGGGGACGACGGACCTGCTGGATGCCTCGGCCCTGAGCCTGGAGCGGTTCAGCGATCCCCACCGCAAGGGGGAGCAGACGGCGTTCTAGCCCGTTCTAGCCCAGTGAGGGCCCGGCAGACCCGTGCGGTCTTGGCCCGCCCGTGGCGTGCTTCGATGTCGTCCGAGTCATCGCCGGGCCCTGTCCACCACCTCCATAAGTTCGTCGAGGTCGAAGGGCTTGCGCAGGAGCGAAAGGTAGCTACCTGGCGGGGGAATGAGGTCCCCCCCGCTGGCGGCAGTCATGATCACAACGGGAAGGTTGCGAAAACGCGCCTGATCCGCGAGGCGCTCCAGAAACTCGCGCCCGCTCAGGCAAGGCATGAAGAGGTCGAGCAGCACAAGATCAGGAAGCGGCTGTACATGCAGGTACTCGAGTCCGGCCAAGCCGTCATTGACGGCTGCGACCTCGATCCCCTCGAACTCCAAAATGTTCCGCAGCGCGCCGACGATCCCGCGGTCATCGTCGACGATCAGGATGCGCACGATCGCCACCGCGGGGTGTGGCGGGCTGTGGGGCGAACCCCCAAGAACCGGCCGGCGGCCCCCGCGCCGTCCGAGCGTCCCTCCCGCCTCGTGCTGCCAGACGTCACGACGCCAGCGGCAGGGCAATTCGAAAGGTCGTGCCGGCTCCCTCCGTAGACTCCACGTTGATGCGCCCGCCATGAGCCCGGACCAGCTCGTGGACGATGTAGAGCCCCAAGCCCAGGCCTCCCTGTCCGCCGCCGCTCCGCCTGCGGCCGCTGCGGTAAAAGCGCGTGAACAGATGCGGGAGATCCGCCGCGGGGATACCGGGGCCATGATCGGCCACCGCGATGTGGGCCTGCTGTCCCTCCATCCGCAGCGACAGATCGATGCGGTCCGTCCCCTCGGCGTAGGTGATGGCGTTCTCCAGCAGGTTCATGACGACCTGCTCCATCCGGTTTGGGTCGCCGTCGACGGGAACTTCGCCGTCCGGAAGATCGAGCCGGACGATCGTGCCGCCGGCCAGGTGCTGGGCCAGCTCGGCGCAGCGGCGCAAAACCTGCGACAGGTCGAACCGCCGCCGCTCGATCCGCACGCGGTCGCTGCGCAAGCGGCGCGCGTCCATCAGATCATTGACCAGCAGACCCATGCGCCGAGCCTCGGCCATGAGCGCGGCCAGCATCTGGCGGGCCCTGTCGTCCGGCTGCCCGGACGCCTCCAGCATCCGGCTGAGAAGCTGCGCGTAGAGCGTCACGGCGGTGACCGGTGTGCGCAGCTCATGGCTGGCGATCGCCACAAACTCGTCCTGCAGGCGCCGCAGGGTGCGGTCCGAGACGTCGCGGATGACGACGACGCCTCCGGCGGGAATCGGCACGCCGTCCACGGCTCCCCGGTCCTGCAGGGGGCGGCCGACGGCCTCCAGCCAGTGCCGGTCCCCTGCCCGGTCGACGGTCACGAACTCCAGGGTGAATGCCTCACCCCGGGCTGCCCGCTGCTGGGGCATCTGGCCGTGCGCCAGGCGATGCCCATCCAGATCCTCAACCCAGACATCTCCGTCCAGGGCCCCCAGCATGGTGTCGTACGCCTCGTTCGCAAGCAGGACCTGACCTTGCCTGTCCACCACGACCAGGGCCGACCCCATGCTGGCCAAAACGGCCTCCAGGCGGCCCTTGGCCCGCTCGGCCGCCTGCTGCTGCTGCTGCCGCGCGGCTGCCAACTCCTGAAGCTCGATGCTGCGCGCGGCCAGGTCCTCGTTGGCCGTCCGCAGCTCCTCGACCGTGGCCTGCAGCTCCTCGTTCAGTGTCTCCAGCTCTTCGTTGGTGGCCTGCAGCTCCTCGTTCAGCGTCTCGACCTCTTCGCTGGCGGCCTGGACCTCTTCGCTATCCACGGCGAACTGAGAATTGGCCAAGCGCAGCTCCTCGTTGAGCGTGGCCAGGCGCTGGTTGGCGGCATCGAGCTCGTCGTGGCTCGCGCTCAGACGCTCCACCATGGTCTGCTGGCGTTCGCGTTCCGTGCGCTCGGCGGCTAGCGCGGCCGCCAGTTGGTCGCGTTCGGCCGTCACGGCGGCCAGGCCCTGGGCGTGCTTGGCGGCCGCGTCGGCCGCGAGCTGGCGGGCCTCCTCCACGTGGCCGCTGACGTCCACGAGGGCCACCGTTACGTATTCGGGCGGTCTCTCCGCCGGCGCATGCGCGGGCACGCAGGTCACGTCGGCGAAGCGCAGCTGCCCTGTCGCCTCGTCCCGCAATTCGACACGCTCGGCGCTGACGGCCGTCCCCTCTCGGAAGGCGGTGTCGATCAGCCCCTTCAGCAGGCGCGGCTGGATGGCGCCGGCGGCGTGGACGAGGTCCTCGCCGGTGGTGGGGCCGCGCACGCTCAGCAGGCGGCGCGCGGCGTTATTGATGTATTCGATGTCGTACCCGGCCGTGACCACGACGATGCCCACCGGCACGGGCAGCACGGCCGTGCCCACCAGCTCGAGCTGGGACCGCAGCGACTTGGGCTGGCTGGCCACGCGCCGCCCAAGGTCGCGCGTGCCTGGCTGCTGCCGGCGGATCATGTCCGAAGCCGGGCGCACGTCCGGGATGCGCCCCGGTGGGATGACAACGGCGCCGCCGTGACGGCGGTAAATCTTCAGGGCCGGCTCCTCCAGGCGCAGGAAGTCGGACAGCGGGCCCGCGATCTCCGCCTTGCCCAACGCCAGGTAGCCCCCCTCGCGCAGGGCGAAGGCGAACAGCTGGAGGGCGCGCAACTGAAGCTCGGGTGTGAAGTAGATGAGGACGTTGCGGCAGAGGATGAGGTCGATGTCGGGGAAAGGCGGCCGCTGGCCGAGGTCGTGCTGTCCGAAGATCAGCAGGCTGCGAACCTGCTTGCTGATGGCAAGGCCGCCATGCTCCTCGCTGAAGTAGCGGGCGACCAGGTCGGGGGCCAGGTGGCTGAGCGCCGCCGCGGGGTAGACCCCGCGGCGGGCGAAGGCGACGGCCTCGTGGTCGACGTCGGTCGCGAACAAGCGCACGTCGAAGCGGCTCAGGTCGCTGCCCAGGGCCTCGCAGAGTGCGATCGCGAGGGAATAGGCCTCCTCGCCCGTGGCACAACCGGCCGACCACAGGCGGATCACGCCGCCGTGCTCACCAGCGCGGGCGATGATGTCGGGCAGGACGCGCACGCGCAGATGCTCGAATAGGTCGGCGTCGCGGAAGAACTCCGTGACCTTGATGAGAAACGTGGCAACCAGCCGCTGGTACTCCTCGGGATGCTGGCTCAGGTAGCCTTGGTACTCCTGCAGGCTGCGGCTGCCGGTGGCCACCAGCCGGCGAAGCAGGCGCCGCCGCACGGTCGGCTGCTTGTATCCCTGGAAGTTGATGCCGCTGCGGTCGCTCAGATCCTCGAGGAATGCTTCCAGGGCAGGCTCACCATCCGGATGG